>JAIXYL010000012.1 GCA_027490265.1 Sediminibacterium sp. | reverse complement strand
TTGCGTCAGTTAACCATACAGAATTATGCCATCATCGATGCGCTAACGATTGATTTTGATGATCAACTCAATATCATTACCGGTGAAACAGGTGCTGGTAAAAGCATCTTAATGGGTGCACTAAGTTTAATACTTGGAGAAAGAGCAGATACCAGTGTATTGGTCAATAAAGAAAAAAAATGCATTATCGAAGGCCAATTCAGTGCCGATCAAAAACAGGGGGTCAAAACATTTTTACAACACCATGATTTTGAAGCGGAAGACGGTGCCATGACTAGTTTGGTCATCAGAAGAGAAATTGGGAGCAATGGAAAATCAAGGGCATTTATTAACGATACACCAGCCACATTACAACAACTGAAAGAACTGGCAGGTCTATTGGTAGACTTACACCAACAGTTTGACACTTTGGAACTTGGCGATACTGATTTTCAAAGAACAGTGATTGATGCATTGGCAAACAATGAAACCTTGTTGATTAAGCATCAGCAATTATTTAAAGAATGGACCACTGTACTAGCCGCATACAATGAGTTGCAGGCACAAAAAGCTGCATTACAAAAAGAGGCTGATTACAATCAATACCTCTGTGATGAATTAGAAGCATTGAATTTAAAAGACAATGAATTAGAGCAATTAGAAGAAGCGTTAAAAAAATTATCCAATGCTGAAGCCATCAAGACCGTTCTTGAAAAAATAGCATCAGAACTTACCAGCGCTGATCACCCAATTGTTGCACAACTCAAACAATTGAATAATAGTTTACAAAGTTTGCATGGATTGGTAGCAGACAGCGTGCCATTATCTGAAAGATTAAAAGCCAGTCAAATTGAGTTGCAAGATATTGCTGATGAATTAGAACGGCTGAATGATACCATTCATTTTGATGCCGAAAAAATAGACCAGGTGAATCAACGCTTAAGTGATGGTTACAAGTTAACCAAGAAACATGGCGTCAGTTCCACTGCTGAATTATTGGCCATTCAAGCAGAACTCTCCAACAAATTATTTGAAGCAGTAGCCATTGATGATGCAATTCTAGCAAAACAAATGCAAGCCAATGATCTGATGATTCAGCTCAAAGAAACTGCCAAACAGTTGACTGCTGCTAGAGAAAAAGTCATCCCACCATTTGAGCAATCTGTGAATGCATTATTGAAGCAAGTTGGCATGCCCAATGCACAAATAAAAGTATCGCTTTCAACCATTGCTTTATCAGCTTATGGTGTTGAACAAATAGATTTATTATTCGATGCCAACAAGAGCAATCGATTTGAACCCATCCGTAAAGTAGCCAGTGGTGGTGAGTTAAGCAGATTGATGTTATGCATCAAATCATTGGTAGCAGATTCTATTGATTTACCTACCCTTATTTTTGATGAAATTGATACGGGTATATCTGGTGAAGCTGCAAAACAGGTAGGACAGATCATGCAACAAATGGCCATCAAGCGTCAAATCATCTGCATCACCCATCAACCACAAATTGCTGGCAAAGCCAATGCGCATTTCTTCGTTTACAAAGAACAAATCAATGCGCAAATCAAAACAAATATTAAAATACTCAGCACCGATGAACGCATTATGGCAATCGCCCAAATGTTGAGCGGCGAAAAGCCTACTGCCGCTGCATTGGAGAATGCCAAAGAAATGATGCTTCACTAAAGGCAATTGCCGCTTAAATCGTATATTCGGCACTTAAATTATCCTGCTATGGCATACAATTTATTAAAAGGAAAACGTGGTATTATTACAGGTGCATTAGATGAAAATTCTATTGCATGGAAAGTTGCAGAAAAAGCACATGAAGAAGGTGCCAGTTTTGTATTAACCAATGCACCCATTGCCATGCGCATGGGAGAAATCAATAAACTCGCCGAAAAAACAGGTTCTCAAATTATTCCTGCAGATGCAACAAGCACTGAGGAATTAACCAATCTTTTTACACAATCTCAAGACATATTGGGTGGCAAAATTGATTTTGTATTGCATTCAATTGGCATGAGCGTCAACATTCGTAAAAAGATCCCATACACAGAATCAAATTACGACTACTTCATGAAAGGCATCGATGTATCTGCTATGTCGTTTCATAAAATGTTGGCAGTAGCTAAAAAACTAGACGCCATTAATGAATGGGGCTCTGTTGTGGCATTAACCTATATGGCTGCGCAAAGAACCTTCCCATTCTATACAGATATGGCTGATATCAAAGCCATGCTAGAATCAATTGCCAGAAGTTTTGGATACCATTATGGATTAGAAAAAAAAGTGCGCATTAATACCGTATCACAATCTCCTACCAAAACAACGGCAGGCACAGGTATCAAAGGATTTGGTGACTTCTATGATTTTGCCAATGCTGTTGCGCCATTGGGCAACGCCAGTGCAGAAGATTGTGCCAACTATTGCATCACCTTATTTTCCGACTTAACCAAAATGGTGACCATGCAAAACTTGTTCCATGATGGTGGTTATTCAACAACAGGTGTGAGTATGGATGTGATGGAAAAATTGGGCATTGCCAATCAAGAATAATTTAACCTCACTTAAAATATAATTATGAATTTAGTAGACATGCTTGGTTACTTTGGCGCTTTCCTAAGTGCCATTACATTTATGCCACAAGTATGGTTAGCATGGAAAAGTAAAAGTGTGGGTGACCTCAGCATCTGGATGATCTTAATTGTCATCACCAGTTGTGTGGTATGGTTAATTTACGCAGTCAATGTGAAGAGTGGACCAGTGTTAGCAGCCAATTTAATTGTATTGGCTTTATCCTTAATTCTACTTTATTTCAAGATGACTTTTCCACCAAAGAAATCATAGTCAACCGCGATTAAGCATCGCGGCAGAATTTAAAAAAGAATGGCTATCTGAGTAATCAGTTAGCCATTTTTATTTAGTACTCGTCTTCGTTAAACATAAAGTCTTCCTGACTTGGATAGTCGGGCCAAATGTCTTCGATGCTTTCATACACTTCACCCTCGTCTTCTAATTCCTGAAGATTTTCTACCACTTCCAATGGCGCACCACTGCGGATAGAATAATCGATCAACTCATCCTTGGTAGCAGGCCAGGGCGCTTCTTCTAGGTAACTTGCTAATTCTAATGTCCAAAACATAGTCTCGATTATTTTTGCAAAAGTAACCGTATAAATGATATATCCAAATGCGAGTTTTACCCATCTCTGAAGAAATGGTTAATTTGCCGTACAAATAGACCTTTTTCATGCTACAAGCTACCGGAATCACAAAGACATTTGGCCCTTTAACCGTATTAAATGGGGTTGATATAGACATTCAAAAAGGAGAAATGGTCAGTATTGTGGGGTCTTCTGGGGCTGGTAAAAGCACATTATTGCATATTTTGGGCAGTTTAGACAGCCCTGATGCAGGTACCATCGTTATTAATAACCAAGTATTAACCCAACTCAGTCAAAACCAATTGGCTGCATTCAGAAACCAGCATATTGGCTTTATTTTTCAATTTCATCATTTGTTGCCAGAATTTGATGCTTTAGAAAATGTGTGTATACCCGGTTGGATTGCCAACAAACCAAGAGACTTGGTACAAAAGCGGGCCATTGAATTATTAGATTTGTTGGGTTTAGGGGATCGACACCACCACAAACCCAATGAGCTCTCTGGTGGGGAACAACAGCGTGTGGCAGTTGCAAGGGCATTAATCAACGATCCATTGATTGTATTTGCAGATGAGCCAACGGGCAATTTAGACAGTACCAATGCAGCTGAATTACACCAACTATTTATTCGGATTAACCAAACATTGGGCACCACATTTTTGATTGTCACACACAATGAGGCATTGGCGGCACTGAGCAGCCGCATCTTGCATATGAAAGACGGTCAGTTTGTGAAATAAGCCAATTAAACTCTAGGCTTCCAAGGAATTTCTGCCACTCCCATTTGATGGCCTAAATAGCGTGATAATACAAATAAGTAATCACTCAAACGGTTCAGATATTTGATGACCAAGGGCTCCACAAAAATGGCTTGCTCTTGCATATTCACGCAACATCTTTCAGCTCTTCTGCATACGCAGCGCGCTACATGAGATTGAGAAATCGCCAAATGACCTCCAGGCAAAACAAAAAATTTCATGGCAGGCAATTGGGTATTCATATGATCAATCTGTTGTTCCAAGAATGCAATATCCGATTCTTTTAAATCAGGAATTTTCATCAAGGGTTCTTTTTCAGGATCACATGCCAAAGAAGAGCCAACTGTAAAGAGGCGGTCTTGTATTTCCTTTAAAACGGATTTGATTTGTTCGTCGGGTGTATAATCACTTACCACCCCAATCCAAGAATTTAATTCATCTACTGTACCGTATGTATCAATTCTTATATGACTTTTAGGCACTTTGGTGCCACCAATTAAAGAAGTTGTGCCTAAATCGCCTGTTTTTGTATAAATCTTAATAGCCATAATGTGTAACTGAGCAATGATTACAATGGAACTGCTCAAATGTTCGGCAAATTAAGGTTTTGTCGTGTCGCTTTCAACCAAACCATCTCTTAATCTTACCACACGACGTGCATAAGCTGCAATATCTTCTTCGTGGGTAACCAATACAACCGTATTCCCCGCTTCTTGGAGTTTTCCAAAAATCTGCATGACTTCAACGGAAGTTTTAGAATCTAAGTTACCAGTTGGTTCATCCGCTAATAAAATGGAAGGATTGTTAACCAATGCACGGGCAATTGCTACCCTTTGGATTTGTCCCCCACTTAATTCATTGGATTTATGGTGGGAACGGTCTGCTAAGCCCACTTTGTCAAGCGCGGCTAGGGCACGTTCCAATCTTTCTTTTTTAGACACACCAGCGTAGATCAAAGGCAAAGCCACATTTTCAGCTGCACTTAATCGTGGTAATAAGTTGAACTGTTGAAACACGAAGCCAATTTCGGTATTGCGCACTTCAGCCAAATCATCATCCAACATTTTGCTGACGTCTTTGCTGTTAAGAATGTATTTACCACCAGTAGGCGAATCCAAGCAACCCAAAATATTCATGAGCGTACTTTTCCCGCTACCAGAAGGTCCCATCAATGCTACATATTCATTTTTAAAAATATCCAGATTAATCCCTTTTAAAACGGGAATAGCCTGGTTACCCATAAAATAACTTTTCTCTATACCTTCCAGATGAATAATGGCTTCTTTAGTCATAATCAGTTTATTTTTTAATTACCGTCGGCACCTTAAAATAGTGTTCGTTGTGCAGTGGTGCATTTTTTAAGGCATCGGCTGCGGTTAAGCTAGAGGTTAATTGATCTGGTCTTAAAGCAGCAGTTCCATCAGCTAAGAAACGCAAGGGTTCTACCCCATTGGTGTCTACGCTTTGTAATTGCTCAATAAAAGTTACCATCCGTTGCAGATCATTTTGGTATTGCATCACCTGCGTATCATCTATTTCTAACCTACTAAGGTGTGCCAGATGACGAATGGTTTTAGAACTAATCTCCATCTTTCAAAAATACGTTGAACAGTGGTACCAAGGGCACCTAAATTTTAAGTGGCAATTTTTCAAAAACAGCGGTCAATAAATCGTTTGTATTTCTGTCGTTTAATTTTTTTATTTGAAAGCTGCCAAATTTTTAGTCAATATTCACGAAGGATATTGGTTTTCCCCAAATGTTAACATTAAATATTAAATCTCTATTAATTAATTAATTAAATTACAATAACTAAATCCCCCCAATATGCTAGTATACGTCTTATTAGCAGTTTACCTTGTCTGTTTGTATTTTGCATACAAGGGCGCTGCCGTATCAGAGGAATAAGCCCCTGAAAAACCAACGCATCAATATCAAATTTTTCCCCTCGGAAGATTTGATATTTTTTTTGCCCAGAAACGAGCCTCAGATAAAATTTAGCTTATCTTCGGAAAATAGTTGCATAACTAACTAATTTTACCCAATCAACCATTGGGATGATACTTGACCATAAATGAATCAAACATGAAACGTTCAATCAAAAAAGTTGCGGTATTAGGAAGCGGCGTGATGGGCTCTAGAATTGCATGCCATTTTGCAGGTATTGGATTACCAGTATTATTATTAGATATAGTACCAGCAGCTGCAGCAGAAAGTACCAAACCAGCGGAACGCAATAAATTAGTGAACGATGCTTTAACTGCAGCAGTTAAAAGCAATCCCTCACCAATTTTTACTAAGTCTGTGGTGAACCGTATTAAAACGGGCAACTTCGACGATAATATGAAAGATATTGCCAATTGCGATTGGATCATTGAAGTAGTGGTTGAACGTTTAGACATTAAGCAATTGATTTATGAGAAGGTAGAAAAATTTAGAAAGCCTGGTACACTGATTACCTCTAACACATCTGGTATACCCATCCATATGATGGCAGAAGGCAGATCAGATGATTTTAAAAAGCATTTTTGTGGGACGCATTTCTTTAATCCGCCCCGTTATTTGCGTTTGTTAGAAATTATTCCAACCCCATTCACAGATCCAGAAGTAGTTGATTTCTTGATGCATTATGGAGATGTACATTTAGGCAAAACAACAGTATTGTGTAAAGACACACCTGCGTTCATTGCCAATAGAATTGGGGTATTCAGCATCATGAGTATTTTCCATATTATGGACAAACTTCAACTAAGTGTTGATGAAATTGATGCATTAACCGGCCCTATCATTGGCCGCCCAAAATCAGCTACATTTAGAACCGCCGATGTGGTTGGTATAGATACTTTGGTAAAAGTTGCCAAAGGTGTTGCAGACAATTGCCCCACTGATGAAGCCAAATCAATCTTTACCATTCCAGCTTGGCTTGATACCATTACAACCAATAATTGGTTAGGTGATAAAACGGGCCAAGGGTTTTTCAAAAAAATAAAATCAGCTACTGGAAAAGAAATCTTAACCTTAAACCTTGCTACCATGGAATATGGTCCAAGGGTGAAGGCAAAATTTGCCAGTTTAGAAGCGGCCAAACCAGTTGAAGATTTAAAACAAAGAATCAAAATGCTGAGTGCAGCGCCTGATAAAGCTGGTGAGTTTTATCGTGCTTTTCATTTTTCTTTGTTTGCGTATATATCTTTTAGAATTCCAGAAATCAGTGATGAAGTGTATCGTGTAGACGATGCCATGATGGCTGGTTTTGGTTGGGAAATTGGTGCTTTTGAATCTTGGGATACCGTAGGTGTTGCCAAAACAGTGGAAGCCATGCAAGCCGCTGGTTATGCGGTTGCGCCATGGGTTTCGGAAATGCTGGCATCAGGTGCAACGAGCTTTTATAAAGTGGAAAATGGCAAACGTTTGTATTATGATATTCCATCAAAATCTTACAAAGTTATTCCAGGTGCTGAATCATTCTTGATCTTAAAAAATCACAGCGATAATTTGGTTTGGAAAAACAGTGCTTGCAGACTGTACGATATCGGGGATGGCGTTGCTGGATTTGAATGGAATACAAAAATGAATAGCATAGGCGGAGAAGTACTTGAAGGTGTAAACAAAGCCATTAGCAAAGCAGAAGAAAGCTTTAAAGGATTGGTAATTGCCAATGAAGGCCCCAACTTCAGTGCTGGAGCAAATGTAGGGATGATCTTTATGTTGGCAATTGAACAAGAGTACGATGAATTAGACATGGCCATTCGGATGTTCCAAAACACAATGATGCGCTTGCGGTATTCAAGTGTGCCTGTAGTAACTGCCCCACACGGTTTAACCTTGGGTGGTGGTTGTGAAATGAACTTACACGCAGACAAAGTTTGTGCAGCTGCGGAAACCTATATTGGCTTAGTTGAATTGGGTGTGGGCCTTATCCCTGGGGGTGGTGGCACCAAAGAATTCGCACTTCGTGCATCGGATGAATTACATGAAGACGAACCAGAAACCAATACTTTGAAGAAACGATTCTTTGCCATTGCGACGGCTAAAGTGGCTACTTCAGCGCATGAAGCGTTTGAAATGGGCATTTTAAGACAAGGCACTGACGAAGTAGTGATGAATATTGGCAGAAGAATTGCTGAAGCCAAAAAATCTGTTTTAGAATTACATGAAGCTGGTTACAATACACCTGTACAAAGAACCGATATCAAAGTATTAGGGAGATCAGGATTGGGAGCCATGTTAGCAGGTATCAATGGAATGTGGAGAGGCGGCTATGCTACCGATCACGATGCATTAGTAGCCCGTAAATTGGCCTATGTAATGTGTGGTGGAGATTTGAGCGAGCAAACATTGGTAAGCGAACAATACCTCTTAGATTTAGAAAGAGAAGCATTCTTAAGCTTATGCGGCGAAAAGAAATCTCTAGAAAGAATTCAAAGTGTATTAAAAAGTGGCAGACCAATTCGCAACTAACGAATTGAATACACAATCCAGTTTTCTGTTTCAAAGACTCGGTTAGACCTTAGGTTTAACCGATCTCTCATGACGATCATATTGTAAGCATTCATCGCTGTAAAGTTGTGCTTCAAATTGTGGCGCTTGGCGATGAGTATGTATTCTACAGAGAGTGCTGGGTTTTCAATTACTGTGATGAAATTCTTTTGCAAAGGCATCACCAAACCTTCCAAGGTTGGTAAATGGGCTACCACACCATATGCCGCCGCATCATCTATCAACACTGGTCTGCTAGCGGATTTTACTGTAGCAATATAATCGGCCAAAACTTTTTCTTCAGAATCTTTTTTAATAGTCCCCCAATTGGTGGTTTCAGTAATCATTTTGGTGAATCGCTGCTCTTCAAAATCAGAAGTCTCTTTAAAATAATAGAATCCACCAATAAGGGTCAGTCCTAATCCTATCAAGATGATGATAGAAGACATAAAACGGTTGAGTTTCACACCAGACGCAAAATTAAATCCAATGAATGCCAAAACAGGAATGATTACAAAATACTCGGTAGTTAAATAATATTGAATATCAATTAGTACAATTGAAGTAAAAATCAATGGTGTAAAAATCGTCAACAGCTCATACAATTTTCCCTTAAACAAAAGCATTGCCGATATAAAAATGGGCGCCAAAAAAATGGTGAAGAGTGGAAAAATAATTTGGGTTTGCTTACTCAAATTCGCACCAGATCCACGCTCCAAGATATTGGTAATGGTAGACACTCCTGTTACACGCCAGTTTGAATACTGACTGCTTAAGAAATAGGTTGGATCCCCAGCGTGCGACTGATTCAGAACTCTGAATAAGAACACCGCAGCCAAAGGCAATAAGTACAAAATAAAATACAACGACACGGTTCTATTCACCAATTTACGCCTAAGCGATCGATTGTTTAATGCCTGATAATATTGAAAGACCATTGGTTCTCCCTTAGCGGTTTTGATCCCCTCAATAGAGACCAATACCACGAAAGGCAAGAAGCCTAAAATCATCCAAAGAAATTTAATCTCAGAAAAAATTAAAGCACCCAAATACAAACTCGCCAACGATAAATAATAAGTTGTTTGGTTTTGATAATAGAAAAACAAACTTCTAAAGAGCAAGTAGGTAAACAACATGATAGCGGCAATATTTCTGCCACTGATTGCAGCGTAAACAAACTGAGGATGTACTAGAAATAATGCCAATAATGATAAAAACAAGGTTCGATGAGGCAATGCCGATCCATTAATGTCCTTGGCGATAAAGAAAAACAAAAACGACATCAATACAATGGAGGATGCAACTGGGGCAAACAAATATCCGAAGGGCGAAAAAACAACATTGATTAAAAAAGAGGTAGTTGGAAATGTTGTACCTAAAGTCAATAATGTATTTTCGTTATACTCAAAAAGTAGTTTGAGCTTTTCTGCATAAAACAATCTTTCTGAATGTTCAAAGCCTATACGATTCAATAGCCAAGACAACACTACATAGTAAATCACCAGTAGTAAAGACATGACACGTATTTGTTGACTTGTAAACTTCATTATACTTCATTTGCACTTGCAGTAGCAGCAGCTGCTGATGCAGAGTGAGACATTTTGGTTAATCCATGATTGGTTTTTTCCCAATAAAATGGCTTGTAAATTAATTGCCACAATCCTTTGTAAGCTGCAATTGAATGCATCAGCCAATAGAAAGGATTCATCAAGGCAAATAAAATCAACTCATAAAACCGGCGTTTAAATACAGCCAACATGTTCACATATATCATTAATGTATTACCAGCTACGAAATTGAAAATGGAGATGTACAATACCCAATCTGGAAATAAAATACGAACCGTTTGTAAATCAAAAACGATGTACACAATATAAAAGCCCAACAATATAGGATACAATAAAAAAGTAATCGGTGTGAATCCAACGAAGAAGTTGAATCCAAAAAATCCTCTCCAGCCAATTTTGTTCACCAATCGAACAGGATTGCGCATATGCACTAGCAAGGTTTGCATATACCCCTTAATCCATCTTGAACGCTGACGGATCCAATTGAACGGTTCATTATTGGCTTCTTCCAAAGTAGTGCTGTTCACCACCCCTACCTTATATCTTTTTTCAAATACCCGTACGCCCAAATCCGCATCCTCAGTAACGTTGAAGGGATCCCATCCGCCCAACTCTTTCAGTTTGTCTAATTTAAAATGATTGGATGTGCCGCCTAAAGGAATAGGAACGTCCAGAGATTGTAAGCCAGGCAACATATAATCAAACCAGTAAGAATATTCAAGGGTGAACATTCTGGTTAACAGGTTTTCATTTTTGTTAAAGTAGTTCAACGCCCCTTGCAATACCACATAATCTTTGGGAAGTTTTCTGAACAGACTCACTACTTTTTTTAATTGATCAGAATCGGGTACATCTTCTGCATCATAAATAGTTAAGTAAACACCTTTACAAAAGAATAGACCGTAATTACAAGCTTTGGGCTTGGTTTTAGGCATATGGAAAGGCACTACAATGGTTTCAAAGTTAGCCGGGAAATCAAGGTTTCTTACCGCATTGAGGGTTTTATCGTCGTCTTCCTCAATCAATAATTTTACATCTAATTTTCCACGAGGATAGTCCAAACTTCTAAGATTCCAAATCAGTTTTCGGATGAGCTTATCTTCTTTATATACTGGCAATAAAATGGTATATACTGGTAAAGTATCATTCTTTACTGCCCTTACTTCGTCTTTGGTAACTACTTCCACCAACTCATACTTAGAGCCTTTTAAGGCAATGTATAATTTGAATATAATGGAGAACAGAAAAACGAAACTGAAGAATAGGTTGAAGAAAATGAAGCTGTTGACGAAATTAATGGTCAAAAATAGCAATGCAAAAGCCACTGCTAAGAATATAAACGACAACTGTGCGTCTGTAAAAGTGGTTAGTCCTGAACTGTCTGGATCCTTACGCATCAAACTAAATACCGACTCTTTCACATAAAACTCCCCTCTTAATTTGTGCACCATCCAAGTGATGTCTAGATCAGAAGCAGCAACTAATTTAATTTTAGTATTGAATTTGATCTCTAAAATTCCTTGCAAACGCTCGTCCATTGGATCGGCTGCTGCTACCAGCAAATTACCCTTTCCATCGTTGCGCATTGGCAAATATAAAAAAGCGTTCAGGTGCAAAAGGTCGCATTGTTCAACAAAGCTTTCATCTAATACTTCGTTTCTAACGTCAACCAATGGAAAACCTGAACGCTCTAAAAATGATACGTATGCTTTTCTGGTAAGGTACCCAAAATTCAGTGCAGCTTTAATTTGCGCATAGTCAAACTCGTCTGCAATAACGTCAATTTCTTCCAGTTTGGCCGTGGTGAACAAGCCCACACTAATCATATTATTCAAGGCACAAACTGGCATAGACGCTACGGATTTTTATGGGACCAATTACACAATCTCTTGAGACTTCTTCACACGCTTTCTGATGAAGATAAATCCAAGTACCAACAAGATGGCCAAACCACCCAACATAAAGTATTTGTATTTATTCCAAAGCAGTGCTAAATTATTTTTATCGCCTCGATAGGTAACCAACCCTGCGTTATCGGGCAGTTTAAAGAAGAAGTTACTCTTACCTTTACTATTGGCAATACAAACATTACTTTCAATGGCCGAGTATTGTGATCCAAAACTCTTGATTACCCCTTCAAATGCATCACTAATACTAGAGTCGCCGAGTGCACTGACCAATAAGAATGTAGAGCTACCCTGTCGGAAAATCTGTGCAATACCTGAATTGGAAAAGTCATTGATGGAATAGGATGTTTCGCCACTAATGTCTTTGTACAACTGGAAATCTCTGTTAAACTGTACGGGCAAATTCTTTTCAAAATTCTTAATCAATGGATCATTTCTGTGCAACAAAGCAATGGCATTCATATTGGCCATATCATTCAAATTGGCTTTGTCAGAAGACACCAATTCAGGAATGAATAAGTAGTTAGCTGCAAGTGTTGCTGTATTTAATTGATATACCAATTCACCCAAAGATGGCGCCAAATATGGCATCAAGCTAGGCGTAACAATACAACGCAAAGCTTTCTTTCTAAATTCACCGGGATAGTTAAAGAAGTTATAGAACTCATTCACTTTTTCACCTGAGAATACAAGGTTAGAAGTTTTGGTATCGATGAATCCAAAGAAGTTAGAGAAACCTTCCTTACAAATACCACCCGCACCATGGAAACGCATTTCAACAACCAGTGAGTTATTCTTGGTCAGTAAGTATGGCTTCAACTCAATATCACCATTAAAGCTGGTTTTATCGTGTAAGTCTGTACTGAATACAAGGTTATCATTTAAGTAGACGTTTAAGAATCCACGGTCGCCCTCTTTTAATAAAGACAACATGGCTTCTAAGTGGAAGGTCAATTTCTTAGGAATGGCATTGTAATCCGCCAAAGAGAAGGCATAGTTGGTTTTTAGTGCCCCAATCCCTTCCATCAACTTAGGAGTACCACCCAGTTCTTCCAAAGAAAATACCACTGGTAATTGGTTCTTATCAAAATAAGCAGGCGGCCCTGCATCCACTATCATTGTATACGTAAAACTACCATTGATGATTTTATAATTCGTGAGCGTATAAATGGCTTTTCGATAACCCTCTTGATCTTTACCGGTTATAACAAATACATAATCACCATTATCCATGACGATATTCTTAACCAAACCTTGACCCGCTTTAAACTCAGGCAATTGTGCTTGAATATAAGCTGGAAGCTTATTGTACAAACCAGTCAATACCGTTGAGCCTACAGATGAATCGGTGTTTCTATAGTTATTGGTGACGATGTCTTCTAAACCACCCTTTTGTTTTAACAAAGCAAAGACGATGGCACCACTCGTTAAATCGTCTAAATCAGCATTCACAGGCGTAGATACTGAGTTAAATTCTGAAATGGTTTCTTTCAAACTATGGTAATACGTCGTTCTGTCTTGTTTAACCACTTCCAAATAAGAAGAGTTTCTCACTGTTACCCAAATGGCCGGGTTGTCAACGTCCTTACAATATTCATCCGACATCGCCATTTTGGCGTCAATTCTCATTTTAATAAAACGACCATCTTCCTGTACATAACGTTTATTCAAAGGAATCACAATCGTCATTACAGAATCAATTGCATCGGCTACCAAACGGGTGGTATAAACAGGTTCGTCTTTTAACGACACCGTAATGGTAGACATGTCCTCTCTTAATACCTGAGATGGTTTTACCTGAAGAATCAAATTGGTACGATCTACATCATCTCTAGGTTGCACCTTCAAGAAGTATGAGATCGCTCCATTAATCCCCATGATGGATTCATTTCTGTAACCCATTGCTTCCAGAGAACGGGTTTTGAAATCCTGGGCAATAATACTACCGGCTATCAGCAGGAACAGTACGAGCAGGGAAGATTTTGTTTTCATGATTTCGGGTATTTAAACTAAGCCAGTTTGAATTTGAGTTTAAAATAATTTCCAACCGTTACATTGCTTTCATATGTAAGCGAGCCACCCATATCTTCGGTTAACTGCTTTGCAATGGAAAATCCCATTCCTGACTGGTTGGTAACCTGTTCAGCCTGATTGGGATTGGTTAATCGACTAAAATATTCATCCAATTTGTCCATTCCGATTGGGGTATTTGTTTTATTAATGATCTCAATAATACAAGCCCCATCAAGGTCATTGGCATGAATACTCACCGAAGAACCCTTTTGGATAAACCTTATAACGTTAGAAAGTAGCTTAAATAATATATGGCGTAAAAATATTTTGTCAATATTCACCATTACTTCAGAAGGCGACAGATGCACTTGAACGTTTACTTGCTTAATACTGGCCGCATCTACCAGCGTTATAGCTGCTTTTTCTACCTCAGGAATAATATCAAACTGTTCCATATGGTAGGTAATTTTACCAGTATCTGCTTCTGCAGATTCTGCTAATTTTTGACTCAGGTAATGGAGTTTTTCATTACCCATCGTGATATAGCTCAGAATTTCTTTTTGATCGCTGGTTAAATTGCTGCTCTTTCTATTGATTAGGTCAATGGAAATTTGGTTAGATCCAATAAAGTTTTTAAGGTCATGGATCATGATATTGAGGGTATTCTGACGATAATCACTCAATTCCTTCAAACGACGGTTGGCTTCCTCAATTAAATGGTGCTGGTCATTAATTTTTTCGTTTTGCTCTAGCAAACGGCGGTTAGACTCTTCAATGATCAGATTCTTTTCAGTCTCTCTTTTTACAATCTGGTAGCGATTATAAGCAATCATGATTGAAAACACAGCAACCAGAAAGTAAACCCCACCCCCATTGGAAATCAAACTGCTGTAACCGCCTGTTTGGTTATTCAAGGAATACATGAAAAGAATGATGGTAAATGAAATGGCAGCATGCAACTGCGCAAATAAGGGGCGCCAAAACAAGATAGTGTTGAGCAACAACATCATAATGGATGCCAACAAATAATACGGCATGGCCAATGTAACAGGTACAATCCCACAAATCATTGAGACCAATGCAATATTTACCCCAACGACTAAGTTTAATATCAGTTCATGGCTCCAACGCTTTTTGGTGCCAAAAATGTAAAAGAAATAAGAAATGCTAAAAAAGATTAATCGGATGATGAGCAAGAAGACCCAGTCTTCTTTCATAAAGAGTACATCTAACAGCCAAAACAGCGGCAGAGAGAACATCAAAGTCCAAACGGCTACATTAGAATAGTAGGCCCCGCGCTTAACTAATTCGTTAGATAGTCTAGCGCGGTCTATATTTACATAAGGAATCCGATGGTAGTCGATCATGGGTACTTATCTACAACTGGTAAAAATATTTTTCAAACTAATTTTAAAACGTGTTGCGAAGAACTTTAGTACTCACCATTTACATTTTCCTGTTTGGGCTAGGATTTACACCCGCTCAAACCCAATCTCCCGAAGCACTCCGCAAGATCGCTCAATCACTAGGTCAAGGGGTGAATATTTCACTTTTAGAGCAACATTGGAACAGTCCAGAGCAGCTTTTAAAGACCAATATTCGCCCAATGTTGGAATCAATTGCCGAGGCTGGATTTGAAACAGTTCGCATTCCAGTGGCTTTTGATCACTTCATGAGGGAGGGATCCATTCAATTAAACGAACAGATTCTGCAAAAATTGCATGAAACCTATATGAACTGCCGAAGATTGAATCTAAAAATGGTCATTGTGTACCATTATGGCAAGTTGACCAACCAAAATATGACTACAGAAACCGAGCGAATCATTAAAATTTGGAAACAGGTCATCAATTTTTTGCGTGAATTTTCAAATGAAAAATTGTTTTTGGAAGTCTATAACGAGCCCACCACTGATATGGATGTCTGGAAATCGGCTGCCACTACCTTAATTCGGGAACTCAGAAAAGAAGACCCAGATAGGATATTCATTATTGGAGGTGCCAATTACAATGGCATCAACGAGCTGCTCTCCATGGGGAAACTGAGTTCAGATGATGGAAGAGTCCTTTATACTTTTCATTTTTATGAGCCATACGTCTTTACACACCAGGGGGCTGATTGGACCAAGGAGAAAACCTATATGGTAGGGCTTCCTTATCCATTCAAAAAAAGAAAAATGCCCGAATTAGTGGGTGCAGCGCCTGATTCAGACGTGATCAAAGAATTTGAAAGGTTCCCTAGAGAGTCTAATTACGATTATCTTTTTTCACGCATAAAAAAAATAAAAGCAGATGCTGATAAGCTGAATTTACCACTTATCTGTACAGAAACGGGGGTTATCAATTTAGCGTCTGCAAAAGCCAAATCTGCTTACCTTAGAGATATTACCAGCATTATGAAACAATTTGACATCCCTGTAATGCTATGGGATTATAATGACAAGTTTGGTATTTTAAAAGGGGATAAAGTCATCAAACAATTAAAACCCTGGTTAAAAGATTAGGCAAACACCCAATCCGTTTAGCACAGATATTCATAAATTAACGAAATGGAAACAGTACTTCAGTTAACCGATGTAAGCAAAGCTTATGGTGCAGTAAAAGCACTGAAGCAAGTATCATTAACCATTCCAAAAGGCAGTGTGTTTGGGATTCTAGGACCCAATGGTAGTGGCAAAACAACCATGATGAGTATTGTGTTAGATGTTTTAGGAGCCGACACAGGTACTTACAGTTGGTTCAATCAATCGCCAAGTTCAGCCGATAGAAAGCGCATAGGCTCATTGTTAGAAACCCCCAATTTCTATCATTATCTTTCAGCGGTTGACAACTTAAAAATTACTTCAGCCATTAGTGGAAGAGGGAATGACCAAGCGATTGATGAAGTTTTAGAAATTGTAAAACTAACTGAGCGCAAAAAAAGTAAGTTTAGTGCATACAGTTTGGGAATGAAACAACGCTTGGCCATAGCTGCGGCATTATTGGGTAATCCTGAAGTTTTATTATTAGACGAGCCTACCAATGGGTTAGACCCAGTGGGCATCCTTGAAATCAGAGAATTGATTAAACGCTTAGCCAGCAAAGGCATTACCATCATTATTGCCAGCCACTTACTCGACGAAGTAGAGAAAATATGTACCCATGTAGCCATTTTAAAAAGAGGCAATTTATTGACCAGTGGACCTGTAGATGAAGTGCTCAGTAATGAAGACATTGTTGAAGTGAGTGCAGAAAATATGGACGCTTTAAAATCATGTGTAGGCCAAATACCGGATGTGCTTTCTATAAAGGAAGACAATCAGCGCTTACAAGTGCATTTTAAAGCTGGTACCGCCAAAATGGAAGCCGTGAACCAGCACTGTTTTAATCATGGCATTACATTGAATTTACTATTGAATAAAAAGAAAAGCTTAGAATCTAAATTCTTTGAATTAACCAACGACTAATTCAAGAACCATCCCAACTTTAACCCTATTCTCCTAAATACTATATTATGCTGCTTTTATTAAAAATTGAATGGCTCAAGATAAAAAGATATCCTGCGTTTTGGTGGATGTTGGTGATTGTGATGTTGACCTATCCCAGCATCAACTATATGTTCTATAACGTGTACACTCAATTTACACAAGGAAAGGAAATGACCAATAATATTGCCAAAATGTTATTGGGTAATCCATTTGCATTTCCTGAAACCTTTCATACGGTAGCTTACTTTTCCTCATTCTTTGTGTTACTTCCAGCCATTTTAGTCATCATGCTGATTACCAACGAATACAATTACAGAACCCATAAGCAAAACATCATTGATGGTTGGAGCAGGAAAGAATTCATGGGCAGCAAATTAATAGACGTGGCCATTATTTCATTTGTAGTAATGGTGGTGTACATGTTGGTGGCATTGGCTTTTGGTATTTATGCAGATCCGGATAATATGGGCAGAATCGGCGAACAGTTGCATTATATCCCTATGTTTTACTTGCAAACTTTTGCACAATTATCCATTGCATTTTTGTTAGGCTACTTGGTGAAAAAAGCATTTATTGCCTTGGGTATTTTCTTGTTTTACTATTTGGTGATTGAGAATATTTTAGTGGCTTATTTTAAATACAAAAAAATTGCCATCACCCGTTTTTTACCATTTGAGGTATCCGATAATATCTTGGTAGCACCCGCTTTTTCAGGCAACTTTGGAAAAGACGCCAAAGAAGGCTATGAATTGGCATTAACATTGGTAGGCGAACAAATCATCTACACATGCATCTACACATTAATCATCTGGCTGATTTGTTTTAAAGTACACAGCAAAAGAGATTTAGCCTAAGAGGTACTATGACAAGTGAAATAACAGTCAACTTATTTTTTTGCTAACTGCAAAATGGCTGATTCAATGGTAGGATATTGAAATTGAAATCCAGCCAACTGAATTTTACTGCTGCTGACTTTGGCGCTTTTGAGTACTTCAATACTCATTTCACCCAATACAATTTTGAGTAAAAAAGCAGGCACGTAAAAAGGGATATACAAAGCACCGCACAATTGTTTAGCCAATGTAATGGTTAAGGTTTTGTTACTGACCGGATTAGGTGCAACGGCATTGTAGACGCCCTGCATTTGTTCATTTTCGATGGCATAAATATATTGTTGGCAGAGGTCATCAATATGAATCCAACTGATGATCTGTTTACCTGTACCAAGAATTGCAGCAGTTCTAAACAATAAAGGCTTTTTAAATTCAACCAAGGCGCCGCCAGCATTGCTCAATACAATTCCTGTTCTTAAAATCACCAGTCTTTTACCCAATGCGGTCACAGGATGGATGCTGTTTTCCCAAGCTTTGCAAGTATCCCCTAAAAAATCTTGATAAGCATCGGCAGCTTCAGTAAAGCCTTTGTGATCAATGCTTGGCTTCAGTTCGGTGCTGTCAGTATTGGTTTCTTCATCCGGACCATACCAGCCAATGGCAGAGGCACTAATCACCCCCTTCACTTGATTGGGAATAGTAGACAGGGCTTTTACAATTAACCCACAACTATTGATTCTACTATCCGCTATTTCTTTTTTTCTAGCAACGGACCAACGTTGGTCTGCAACACCTGCACCCGCCAAATGCACAATATAATCAGCTGATTGAATGGCAGACGATTCAATGGTTTGGGCATCAATATTCCATTGTGCAAAACTGAGTTGGGGATTCTCAGTTGTCTTTTTCAACTTACCTCCCCTTCCAACTACAATCACAGCATGGCCTTTTTCAAGCAGCATTTCAGTCAAACGCTTGCCCACTGTTCCAGTTCCGCCTGTAATCATAATGGTTGCCATAGTCATTGCTTTCTATACTAACAAAAAAACAGGTTAAAAGTTGCAGCTATGTATCAGGTAAACATACTGTGATGAAGAAAAGATTGGTGTAAATAAAAAAAAGCCCCACTCTAAAAGAGCAGGGCGTCCGAAAGTATAATGGTTGGGTTAGTCTAAGTTGATTTAGTCTGGTTTTTTACCATCTAAAAAAGTATTGATAGAATTGATTTGGGTTTGGTTGTTTTCATCTTTACCAACCGTATACTTGCTGTAGAAATTTTCTACAGAAGTAAGGGTATTGCCAAACAATTCCATATTGCGTCTAACATAAGCCGGTACCGCATCAAACTCACCATTCATATCTGATGAGTTGTTTACATTGAAAGACAGGTTGCGAAATTTTTGAATCCGCTCTGCTGCTCTTCTTTTTTGTTCTTCAACATCATCCATATAATCGTCCCCAGCATCTGCATGAGACATGGCTGGTGCAGCGTTGTCTACTGGTGTATGATACCCTTCTGGCTTTTCTACCAATTGCATGTCGAATAAATTGGTTTCTTCTTCAACAGGTGGTGGCGGAGTTGCAGGGGTAGATGGTACAACAGGCGCCGAATAAATTGGCTCAGGTCTTGGTTGAATGATCGGCTGTGTAGGCACTTCAGGTTTAGTAGGCTCATTCGGTTCTTGTGAAGCCGTTGAAGCAGCACTCGCATAAATATTGGCTGGCTTACTCAACATGCTACCAAAATAAGCAGGTTGTGTTGCGGTAGGAATGGGTGCATCTTCTTCAACCTCATCAAAAACATGCACTTCAGGAGGGCCTTGTAAGGTAGGCATCAATTCTAACTCAGCTTCTGTAATAGCTGGGGTTTCCATATAAACACCCATTGGCTCAGGCTGATGATCAGTGATCAATAGCTCTGGCTCTGCAACTACAGGTGTGTCAATGTCAAATACAATTTTATTGTTTGCAGTTGTTTCAGCAACGATGGGCGCTTGAACATTTGTTGCAGCAGGTTCTACGGTTTTCACTGGCTGCTCCACTTCCAAAGTCATGACAATTTTTTCAGGCTTTGCTTCTGGCTTTTTTTCTGCTACTGGTTTTGCAAATGGATCTTTTTGTTGAAAGCCTGTTGCAACCAAAGTGATGCCAATTTTTTTATCTAAAGTTGGATCATAGCCCATCCCAACAATTACGTCTGCATCTTCACCAGCTTGCAAACGCAAATGATTGTTGATGATTTCAAGTTCGTCCATGGTGCATTCGTGTTCGCCTTCTGCACTATTGATATTGATTAAAATCCACTTAGCACCTCTGATATCGCTGTCGTTTAACAATGGAGAAGACAATGCTTCTTCAATAGCCAATTGTGCTCTATTCTCTCCTTCTACTTCTGCTTTACCCAAAATGGCTACGCCACCATTTTTCATTACTGTGCATACATCGGCAAAGTCAACAATAATATGGCCGCGGCTATTGATCACATCAGTGATACATTTAGCTGCAGTTGCCAATACATTGTCAGCTTTTGCAAATGCTTCACGCATTTTTAAATTACCGTATTGCATGCGCAACTTATCATTGCTGATCACCAATAAAGTATCTACATATGGCTCTAAGGCTTTGATGCCTAATTCGGCTTGTAATTGTCTGCGCGGACCTTCAAAACCAAATGGGGTGGTTACAATCCCAACGGTTAAAATACCTAAGTCTTTACAAATTTGCGCAATGATGGGGGCGCCACCAGTACCTGTTCCACCACCCATACCAACAGTAATGAATGCCATCTTGGTATTTACTTCCAAAATGCGTTTGATTTCATCCAACGATTCTTCAGTAGCCATTTTGCCTACTTCAGGATTTGCACCAGCGCCCAAACCTTGGGTCAAATGTGGGCCTAATTGAATTTTATTGGGAACTTTACTTTGTTCAATGGCTTTGGCATCGGTATTGCAAATGATAAAGTCAACGCCTTCGATGTTTTGTTCAAACATAAAGTTTACTGCGTTGCTTCCACCTCCGCCAACACCCAATACTTTAATAATGGATGATTTCTGTTTAGGAAGATCAAAATGAATCATAGTGAACGGTTTGGGTTAGTAGGGATTAAATGGGTCTTGGATATTTATCGGATAACTTGGTCTTCTTCTTCTTTAAACAACTCAATCAAATTGTTTTTGAATTTGTCCCAGAATTTGACTCTGGTAGTAACATCTACAGTGGCTTTTTCAACTGGCGCAGTTGGCATCACTGGTGGTGCAACTGGTAGGTCATTTACGGGTGCAGCTACTGACTTTTTTAAGGAAGTAGGCACATCCATTTTAATGAATTGCTCTTTGAATTCTTTGTATTGATGATCGTAATCGTTGTAACCTTTTAAGATCAAACCAATACAAGTAGCATACATTGGTTTCTTTAACTCGTCAATATGGTTGGCAGCTAAATGCTCGTTTGGCAATCCAATGCGTGCATTTAATCCGGTTGTATATTCTGTTAATTGAATCAAGTGTTTTAATTGAGAACCACCACCTGTTAAAATAATGCCCCCATTTAATGCACGGTGGTCTAAACCAACTTGCTTTAAATGATAGGTAACAAAATCAAGGATTTCGCCCATTCTGGCTTGAATAATTTGCGCCAAGCTTTTAACACTGATTTCTTTAGCAGGCATGCCCTTTAAACCTGGAATGGTAATATAGGCATTGGCTTTAGCTTCATCAGCCAAAGCAGAACCAAATTGTACTTTCATGGCTTCTGCCTGTGTTTTCAATACACCAAGTCCTAAACGAATATCATTGGTAATATTTTCACCACCGAAAGGAATGACTGCCGTATGTTTTAAAATACCTTCATAGAAAACAGCTAAATCAGAAGTACCACCACCAATGTCTAAGATGGCAACGCCTGCTTCCATATCAATATCGCTCATTACAGCGCTTGCAGAAGCAAGGGGTTGTAACACCAAATCTTTGGTTTGTAATCCACTTCTAGTTACAGCTCTATTGATATTACGGATGGCATTTCTGTCCCCGGTGATAATGTGAAAGTTGGCACCCACTTTAACACCATTATATCCAATTGGGTCTTTAATATTTTGGTTGCTGTCTACATGAAAATCTTGCGCAATCACATCAATGATTTGATCGCCAGCAGGAATAAAAGTTTTGCGTTGGTTGTTGATTAACTGATCAACTTCTGCCTTACTGATTTCAATATCAGCATCTTGGCGAACGATATCACCACGAGTTTGCAAGCTTTTAATATGATGGCCTGCAATACCAACGTAAACTTCATTGATTTCTAAATCAGGATTGCTGAGTGCACAATTTTCTAACGCGGCCTGAATGGCTTTAATGGTTTGGTCTATATTCAAGACCTGACCATGCGATACACCGTTGCTGTTGGCACGACCAAATCCAAGAATTTCTAACTTTCCATATTCATTTTTTCTACCTGCAATTGCGGCAATCTTGGTGGTACCAATGTCCAGTCCAACAATGATGGGTGCGTCATTGTGATTCATAGAGTATTTTGTTTACTTGTTAACGGAATTTGAAATGGAATATTGTTGTCTGGGGGTAGAATTTTTGTATTTTCCTTAATGCCAACCACCTGACCTTTATATTGTAAGCTGATTATTTTATAAGTGTTCATACCATGTTGTAACCAAGCTGATTGATAAAATGCTTTCAAGCGATTCAGCTTATCAGCAGCATCACTTGAATCGCCAAATACCACAACATGGTCTCCAATCACAGGCAACAATTCAAATTGACGATTCAATACAATATCAATTTGTGCAATTTGCGCGGTTAAAAAAGAATCTGCATTCACAAGTGAAGACAGCAGTATCACTGATTTCAACAACCCGGTGTCTTTCACTTTGCTAGAAGGGAATCCAGTAAACACGGGTATTCTAGCTGTTAGCTTTGTGCTTAAAGGCATTTTGTGCATGGCCGTATCTACATAATAAGACTGGCCATTGGTTTCAAAAATGCGGGCAACGGGTTCACGTTCAACAATACTGACTTGTAAAACCCGTTGGTTGTCAAAATACATTTCGGCATTACTGACCCATGGATTTGTTTTAACCCTAGTTTCCAATTTTCTTAAAGAAATGCCACGCATGGGTCTTCCAATCACAGGCGCTGGATCATTCACAATATGCAATACATCCTGTTCATCAATGAACATATGTTTTTCAGCACCCTTGATGTCAACCACTACGCCTTTAACGCGTTGATTATTTTTCTGACGGATGGCAGCACCCAATAATACCAACACCCCAATTAAAGAAAGGGTCCAAGCAGTATTAATCAGTATTTGTTTCCAGTTCAGTTTTTTCATATCATCACTTACGAGTGTTGTTGCATTAATATATCTTTTGCTGGATTCACCAATGTGTCAATATCGCCAGCACCTGCCATCACCAATAAACTTGGGCGATTGGTGTTCACCCAATCAAGAAATGCAGTTTTGTCTAATACTTGTTTTTTCGCTAATTGCATTGGGTGTAAAAGCATATCACTGGATACGCCTTCCATGGGTAATTCTCTGGCAGGATAAATGGGCAATAGAATCACTTCATCAGCTAAATCTAAAGTGGCTGAAAAGCCTGCTGCCTGATCCTTGGTTCTACTAAACAAATGGGGTTGAAACACCAAGGTTAATGGTCGATCTGGGAAAATACTTCTCACGCCTGAAATCAAGGCTTTTAATTCGTCTGGATGATGCGCATAATCATCAATCAAAACATGTGCATCTGTTTTGAGCGCATACTCAAATCGACGCCTAACCCCTTTGTAATCTGCAACAGCTGCCACAATCTGATCATCTGCAATGTCTAATTGCTTGGCTACAGTAATGGCGGCAATCATATTGTCAATATTGTGTAACCCACCCATATGCAATACCAAATTGGTGATTGACCAATGAGGTCCTTGAACTGTAAAATGATAGGAACCATCAAGTACTTGTAGGTCTTTTACATACACGTCGGCTTTGGGGTTTTGATGATCATAGGTGAACAAGTGGGTGGCTTGTAAATCGGCGGCTCTGCTCAACCCATATTTGGCCACAATGGTGCCACCTGGTTTTAATTTACCCGAAAATTGTACAAAAGCATTTTCAACCTCTTCAGCTGTTCCATAAATATCCAAGTGATCGGGATCCATGGAAGTGATGACTTCAATATTTGGGGAGAGCTTTAAAAAACTTCGATCGTACTCATCTGCTTCAACGACTACCACATTGCGTTCGTGACTCCAAAAATTGGTTTGATAGTTTGCTGAAATACCGCCCAAGAAAGCATTGCACCCATACCCAGAATGACGCAACAAATGCGCCACCATTGATGTAACCGTGGTTTTACCATGTGTACCCGCAATGCAGATATTAAACGCATGTTCGGTTATCCATTGCAAAATATCACTGCGCTTCATGACCGGAAACCCTTGTTGCATAAAATAATTCAACTCTTGGTGGTCTTTAGGAATAGCAGGTGTATATACCACCACATCAGGTTGTTTGGGGGCTAAAGTAATATCATCAGTATAGTGAATAGCAATACCTTCTTTTTCTAATTGATTGGTTAGTACAGTTGGGGTTTTATCGTAACCACTCACTGCTGCACCTTTGGATAAAAAATAACGAGCAATGGCGCTCATCCCAATGCCACCAATGCCGATAAAATAAATGGTATGAATCGTTTTTAATTGGCTCATGATACTGTTTCTAAAATTTTATTGGCAACAAATGCTGCAGCATTGCGCAAAGCCAGTTGTTTAATTTGCGCTTTCATGTGTTCTTGCTTTTCTGGATCATTTGATAATTCAATCACGGCATTGACCAATTGTACTTTTGCAGCGGCATCTTTTATTAGGATAGCCGCTCCATGATTCACCAATTGCATGGCGTTCGCTGTTTGATGATCTTCAGCAGCAAATGGAAAAGGCACTAAAATTGCCGCTTTACCCGTCACACACAATTCGGTTACAGCCATAGCACCAGCACGACTGATCACAATATCAGCAGCGGCATAACCGTATTCCATTTTCGTGATAAATGTATCCACCCATATATTGGAATGGGCAGCAGCAGCTGCTTTATATTGATGGGCATTGGTTTTACCCGTTTGCCAAATCACTTGTAAATTATTTTTTGCAAATGCATCCAAATGCTCTAATAATGCATTGTTGATACTGGCTGCGCCCAAACTTCCGCCCACTACCAAAATAGTGGTTTTAGATTCGGCTAATTGAAAGTAGGCCAAGGCTTCTTTTCTGGTGAGATAATTGTTTTCAATCACATCTCTTACAGGATTACCTGACAGCAGTATTTTATCGGCAGGAAAAAACTGCTCCATACCTTGCGAGCCCACAAAAATTTTAGTGGCGTTCTTGCCTAATAAAATATTACTCTTCCCTGCGTATGAATTGGCTTCATGAATAAATGTGGGAATACCCATGCTTTGCGCATAACGCAATACAGGAAAAGTAGAATAGCCCCCCACACCAATCACAGCAGTCGGTTTAAAACTTGAAAATATTTGTCTGACCTGAAAAAAACTTTTAATCAACTTATAGGGCAGTGTAATATTTTTCCATAAAGCAGATCGGTTAAAGCCAGCAATATCTAACCCTTTAATTTGATACCCTGCTTGCGGCACTTTGTCCATTTCCATTTTACCATTTGCCCCAATAAACAATATCTCAGCAGATGGTACAATATATTTGAGGGCATTGGCAATGGCAATGGCCGGGAAAATATGTCCCCCTGTGCCCCCTCCTGCTATGATAAACCGTTTAGGCATTGGGGCCAGCATTTTGCGGTGAAGAAAAAGGATTTGTATTGGAAGCCATTGCAGCAGGATCCACGGCCACAACTGGGTTCACCCCTGTTTCCAAAGGTGCTTTCCCTTCTAACTGCTCTACGTTTCTAGCCACACTTAATACGATGCCAATGGCTGCACAAGTAAACAAAAAGGAGGATCCACCCATACTGACCAATGGCAGCGTTACACCGGTAACAGGTACCAGATTAACGTTAACGGCCATATTGGCAACTGCTTGAATGACCAAAGTAAAACTTAGTCCAAGTGCCAAGAATGCGCCGAATGCATAAGGGCATCGTCTAAAAATACTAATGCACCTAAACAAAAAGACTAAGTAGATAAAGATCATGAATGCACCACCTAAGAGGCCATATTCTTCAATGATGATAGAATAAATAAAATCATTGTAAGCCTGTGGCAAAAAGTTTCTTTGTTGACTATTACCAGGACCCAGTCCTATCAACATGCCACCATTTGAAATGGCAATCTTTGCTTGTTGTACTTGATAGGGCACTTCACTATCCTTGGCGTACATAAAATCTTGCACACGTTTAACCCAAGTACCAAAACGCCCAACCGACTTCATTTTTTCTGCTGCAATGGGCTTGGCAATATCTTCGGTTTTTTTACCATCATAGGTCAATACAGCAACGGATACAATAAATGCCACAGGTATCATGGCAATCATCACCGTCAATAAAATATGTTTCATGCTAACACGCCCAATAAACATCAGCAACAAAGAAGTTGCTCCAGTAAGCAAGGCATTGGATAAGTTAGCCGGCATAATCAATGCACAAATAATGATGACTGGCGTGACCACTGGAATAAAGCCTTTCTTAAAGTCTTTAATGGTTTCCTGTTTCTTACTCAACATTTTAGAAATGTACATGAACAGCGCCAACTTAGCGAAGTCGCTGGTTTGTATGGTCAAGTTGATAATGGGTAATTTAATCCATCTGCTCCCTTCATTAATTTTTGCGCCAAAGAACAACGTATATAAGAGTAAAGGAATGGATATCAAAAACAAGAATGTAGCCACTTTAGAAAATACAGTATAGTTAATTCGATGCAAGAAGTACATGATGATTAACCCCAATACTGTAAAGGACAATTGTTTAAACAGATAGATATTGGTATTACCCTTGTACATTTTATAGGCCAATGATCCAGTAGCGCTGTACACCACCAAAATAGAAATCAACGACAATACCACTACAATACCCCATATATATTTATCGCCTCTGGTGCGTGTGAGCAATTGCTTGCGCACACCTTCAACAGAAGGTATTTGTGAAAATAGGGTATCTCTAATCTCAGACATTATAATTCCTTAACGGCTTCTTTAAATTGTGTTCCTCTGTCTTCGTAATTTTTAAACAAATCGAAGCTGGCACATGCTGGGCTAAGCAATACCACATCGTCTTTTGCTGCTGCTCTAAATGCAGCATTCACTGCTTTTTTAGCACTATCCGTTTCTATAATCATCGGCACGAGGTCCTTGAATGCCGCAATGATTTTGCTATTGTCTGTTCCCATACAAACAATGGCTTTTACTTTTTCTTTCACCAAGTCGGCAATCAAACTGTAGTCGTTGCCTTTGTCTACCCCACCTAAAATGAGTACGGTTGGCTTGTTCATACTTTCAAGCGCATACCAAGTACTGTTGACGTTGGTGGCTTTACTATCGTTGATGAACTCAACACCGCGTACCATCGCAATAAATTCCATGCGATGTTCTAGGCTGTGAAAATTCTTCACTGCATCCCGAATTTTTTCCTTTCGAATGCCAATAGTGGATGCTGCAATGCCCGCTGCCATGGTGTTGTAATTGTTGTGTTTCCCTTTAAGGGCAAAATCGTAGATACTCATGCTGACTCTTTCTTCTTGGATGCGCAGCATCATCTGGTCGCCCTTGATGTAGCCGCCTTTTTTTACTTCTTGTTTCATAGAGAATGGTAGTGGGTTAGTATGGATAGTTAGTAATGGGAATTTTTGCATGATGGTCTCGTCATCTAAACAATAGATGAAATAATCTTCCATCGTTTGGTTTTTGATGATGCTAAACTTGCTGTTGATATAATTGTCAAACACATAATTGTATCGGTCTAAATGATCTTCAGTGATGTTCAACAGAATGCTCACATTGGGTCTAAATGTGATAATATCATCTAACTGAAAAGAGCTGACTTCAATGATGTACAAAGGCTTTGGATCTTCTGCCACTTGACGGGCAAATGAATAACCAATATTACCCACCATGGCACAATCCAATTCAGCCGTTTTACAGATATGGTACAACAATGCAGTGGTTGTACTTTTTCCATTACTGCCTGTGATGGCTACAATGGTACTATTGCCTTTATAGCGATACGCCAATTCAATTTCGCTGATGACCGGAATGCCCTTGGCACGTATGGCTTTCACCATGTCATTCTTCTCAGGAATGCCCGGACTCTTTACCACTTCATCTGCTGCTAAAATTCTGTCAACACTGTGTCCGCCCTCTTCAAATTCTATTGCATTGGCGCGCAGTTCGGCTTTGTAAATCTCTTTCAGCTTACCGCCATCAGATAAGAACACAGAATGGCCTTTATGCTTTGCCAGCACTGCAGCGCCTACTCCGCTTTCGCCTCCACCTAATATGATGATCTTACTGCTCACTGATTTATCTAATTTTTAATGATACCACACTCATCACCACCAACATGATGGTGACAATCCAAAAACGCACCGCTATTTTACTTTCATGAAAGCCTTTTTTCTGATAATGGTGGTGCAACGGACTCATCAAGAATACGCGTCTGCCTTCACCATATTTTTTCTTGGTGTATTTAAAATATCCGACTTGAATCATCACACTTAAATTTTCAACCAAGAACACGCCACAGAAAATAGGAATCAACCATTCTTTGCGAACAATGATGGCCAAGGAGGCGATGATCCCCCCTAATGCAAGACTGCCTGTATCACCCATGAACACCTGAGCCGGAAACGCATTGTACCATAAAAAGCCAATACAAGCCCCCACAAATGCACCCACAAAAATCGTGAGCTCGCCTAGGTTAGGGATATACATGATGTTCAAATAATCTGCAAACACGTAGTTAGAACTCACATAAATAAAGACGAGCAAACCCGCACCAATAATGGCGCTCACCCCTGCTGCAAGGCCGTCTAAGCCGTCGGTCAAATTAGCTCCGTTGCTGACTGCGGTAATAATTAAAGTCACAATCAGGATGTATACAATCCAAGTATATTTTTCGGCACCAGCACCCATCCAACTAATCAACTTACTGTAGTTAAACTCATGATTTTTTACAAAAGGAATGGTTGTGATGGGCGTTTTAACTTTCACAAATTTTCGCTCAATGCCATTCATCTCACGTATCACAACCGTAGAATCTTTGGCAAATCTTTCTCCTTGCTTTAGCATGGTTACTTTTCTATCAGAGCCAATGATTTCTCTTTCAACGGTTACGGCATTGCTAAAATAAAGGGTGGTACCAATGATGATGCCCAAACCAACTTGACCAATAATTTTTGAAATACCTGCCAAACCATCGGAATCCTTTTTCTTATAGGCTTCCCCTTTTTGTAGTGCAGCTTTTCTAGCACGAATTTTAAATAAGTCGTCTAAGAACCCAATAACGCCCAACCAAACAGTACACAAAATCATGAGGCGCACATATACTTTATCTAGATTGGCAAACAATAAAGTAGGAATTAAAATACTCAACAAGATGATGATACCACCCATTGTTGGCGTACCTTTCTTTTGTTCTTGACCAGCTAATCCGAGGTCTCTAACCGATTCGCCAATTTGTTTTTTCTGTAAAAACAAAATGATTCTTTTACCAAATACCGTTGCAATGACCAAACTCAATACAATGGCCATGGCAATCCGAAAAGTCAGAAACTGAAACAGTCCTGCCCCGGGAATATCAAAGCTTTGTTTAAGCCAGTTAAATAATTGGTATAACATACGGAGGGTTTAAGAGGTAATGGTGTTAAATGCTGATTGTAAAATTTGTTTGTCGTCAAAAGGATATTTCACCCCATTGATGTCTTGGTATTTTTCATGGCCTTTTCCTGCAACCAGAATAATGTCTTCAGCCTTGGCCATTTTAACTGCTTCTTCAATGGCTAATTGTCTGTCTGCAATGGTGATGTATTTTCTTTTTGCAGAACTAGATAAGCCCGTTTCCATATCGCGTAAAATGGCTTCAGGATCTTCTGTTCGAGGATTATCACTGGTTAGAATTACGCGGTCACTCAAATCGCAAGCAGCCTGCGCCATGATCGGCCGTTTTGTTTTGTCTCTATCACCACCACAGCCTACCACCGTAATGATTTGCTCATAACCCTTGCGTAATTTTTTAATGGTGGCCAATACATTTTCTAATGCATCAGGTGTATGCGCATAATCAACAATACCAATCATTTGATTGGCACTGATGATGTAGTCAAAACGACCTTCAGCACCGGTAAGTAGGCTAAGCGCAGTCAGCACTTCATGACTGTCTTTGCCCAAGCAAATAGCCGCACCATAAACAGCTAATAAATTGTATGCATTAAAAGTGCCAATTAGACGAAAATGCACTTCCTGGTCATTAATGGTCATCACTAAGCCGGTCAATGCATTTTCTAATATTTTTCCCTTAAACGCCGCCATCGTTTTAAGGCTGTATAAGTATTTGGTTGCTGACGTATTCTGCAACATCACTTCCCCACGCTTGTCATCTGCATTTGAAATGGCAAATGCGGTTGATGGCAAATCATCAAAGAATTTTTTCTTAACCCGAATGTATTCGTCAAAAGTTTTGTGATAATCTAAATGGTCGTGGGTGATATTGCTGAACAAAGCCCCGTCAAATTGTAACCCAGTAATGCGGTGTTGGTGAATGGCATGACTGCTGCATTCCATAAATACATAGCTGCAACCAGCGGATACCATTTGTTGCATTAAAGCATTTAAACTAATGGCATCAGGTGTTGTATGGGTTGCAGGAATGATGGCATCATCAATTTGATTTTGTACCGTGCTGATTAAACCACAAGTATAACCGAGTTGACGAAACAATTTGAAAAGCAAGGTAGCAATGGTTGTTTTACCGTTGGTACCAGTTACCCCAACCAACTTAACTTTTGTTGATGGGTGATCATAAAACTCAACAGCCATGCGAGCGGCTGCTTCTTGAGAACTAGAGACTTTAATATAAGTAACGCCTTCAATGCATTCAGTTGGCATCACTTCACAAACAATGGCAGAAGCGCCTAATTCGATGGCTTTGCCAATAAACGCATGACCATCGCTTTGCACACCAGCTATGGCCACAAAAGCAGCACCAGGTGTTACTTTGCGTGAATCAATCTCAATAGCAGAAATACTCATCGCTAAGTCACCTGCAACCTGCAGTGGCTTTAGTTGTACGAGTAGTTGATTGAGTGTTTTCATGGTAGGCGAACTAGTTTAGATTTAATTGAATGAGTTGTCCTTTCACAATGGGTTGACCAGGCAATATGGATTGATCAGACACTCTACCACGGCCTTTGATTTGTACCATCAATCCCATCTCTTCACAGAGATATAGCGCATCTTTTAAGCCCAATCCATTCAATGGGGGCATGGCATTTTTATTAATCGGCATTTTTTGCATGACTGCATTGCTGCTGGTTTTGCTTAAGCTGGTCCATTCGTCTGCCCGACCAGTTGAATCGGCCACACGCAATAACAATTTCTCAGATAAGTAAGCCAGATCTGCTTTATAGCCATTGAACTTAAAATAAGTGCTGTCTTTTTTATTGGTACCTGCAATCAAGGTTTTGTTGGTCTTGATATATGTGCTGTATAAACGATCTGCAATTTCTTTAAAGACAGGTCCTGCAACTGAAGCACCATAGAAAACTGGTGCAAATGGTTTGTTCTTGATGACCACCACACAAGTGTATTGCGGATTGTCTGCAGGAAAATAGCCTGCAAAAGAACTTTGATAAATTTTGTTGGCATACCCCTTATTGCCATCTGCCACTAAAGCCGTTCCAGTTTTTCCAGCTACTTTATAAGGCGTGCCTGCAAACAAAGATTTTGCAGTACCCGCTATACAAACCCCTTCTAAACTGGCTTTCAGCATCGCCAATGTTGCAGGGCTACAAATCTGTGTATCTAAAACAGTTGGTGGAATATCTTTTAACAATACCCCTTCTTCTTTAATACTGCTTACCAAATATGGACGCATCATTACTCCATTATTGGCGATGGCATTGTATAACATCGCGGTATGCAATGGGCTAATGGCTAAGTTGTAGCCAAAGCTCATCCATGGAATAGTGGTAGGTCCGTATAATCTAGACCCTGGGCGGTGTATCACTGGTTTGCGTTCACCAACCAAATCAATTCCAGTAATGGTATCCATGCGCATTTTACGCAAGTGCTTCAAATACAATTGAGGATTACTCAAGTAATGCGTAACCGCCATTTTTGCCATGGCCACATTAGAGCTTAGTTCAAACGCTTGCTTAACGGTCACAATATTTTCTGCATGTCTTTCTGAATCATACACTGTTTGACCAGCAATGCGCCAAACGCCATTCTCTAAATTGATGGTTTGCGTAAGATTAACTTTTTTATCTTCTAATAAAGCCATCAATGTTGCCAACTTAAATGTAGAGCCAGGTTCGCTGGGCGTTATCGCATAATTTAAATTTTCCCAATAAGTACCATTGGCCATTCTACCCAAATTGGCAATGGCTTTCACTTTGCCCGTTTTGGTTTCTAATACAATGGCACAGCCATTTTCAGCTTCATTCTGCACCATCATTTTCATCAAAGCAGTTTCAGCAATGTCTTGGATGAATACATCCAATGTGCTCACAATGTCTTTGCCCGTTTCGGGTTCAATGAGGTAGGTATCATCCACAGGCACCCCAATCCCCCCGGCAATAGAACGAACCGTTTGCTTACCGTTTCTACCTTTTAAAATAGCATCGTAGGTTTTTTCAAGACCCACTTTATTGGAATCGCGAGCCAAGCCAATGGTTCTGAAAGCCAACATCTGATAGGGATTCAAGCGAATGGTACGCTCATTGGCAATCATACCACTCTTATATCTGCCTAATTTGAACAAAGGAAACTTACGCAAGGAATCGTATTGGGTAAAACTGATTTTTTTCTTTAACGAAAAATAAGGCTCTTGTGCTTTATACGCTTGTTGCAAAATGCGCTTGTATTCAACAGGGCTTAAATCTTTAAACAATTGCGCCAAATGAAAACTTAATGAGTCTACATTTTCTCTAAAACGCAAACCATTTTTTTCTCTTAAACCAGCCACTCTAAAATCAATAAAAATATCAAACTGCGGAATGGATGTGCTCAACATTTGACCATCTTCAGAATAAATGGTACCGCGCTCTGCTTCAATCTCATCAATGCGTTGGTGCAAACTATCACTCATACTTCTCCACTTAGCACCTTCCACTTGTTGAATGTAAACCGCTTTACCAAAAATGGCAATACAGGCAATCACCATCAGTATATAACTGAGGTAGACTCTCCATAATATGTCGCGTTTTACTTCCATTATTGTTTGATGCGCTCTGGCATGTCTTTGCTAATTTTTAATCCCATTGGTTCAACCATTTGTACTATCTGAGATTCTTCTGTTTTATACATCAATTCACTCTTCAAAGTCTTGTACTTAAACTGCAATTCTTTTAATTCGTTGTTGATGGTATTTATACGGCGGATGGTTTTATCTGCCATATGTCCATTTGCTATATACAATACTGCTAAAACAGAAAGGAAAAGGAAGAAGCTGATGTTCTTCACAATCCACTCATAGTTGAGCAACCCCTTTAAAGGGTTCTTGGGATTTGTTTTGTTTTCGGGCACGGTATATATATTAAACGCGCGCTGCTGCTCTAAGCTTTGCGCTTCTACTTCTAGTATTTTTTTTCAACTCCACTTCACCAGCCGTTATCGGCTTCTTGTTCACTAGTTTAAACACAGCTACTTTTTCAACAGACTCAAATGGATGATCAATGACTTCATCAAAATGACCCTGCTTAAAAAAATGCTTCACCATTCTATCTTCAATCGAATGAAAAGTGATGATGGCTGCAATCCCACCAGGTTTTAAGATGGCAGGCAATTGCTGCAACATGTCTTTCAGCGCCCCCATCTCATCGTTTACTTCCATCCGCAAAGCCTGAAAAACCTGTGCTAAATATTTATTTGGATTTCCCTTCACAACGGCGCTGATCATCGCTTTAAACTGGTCAATGGTAGCATATGGCAAACGTGTTCTTTGTTGCACAATATGCGCAGCCAATGTTTTGGCATTGGTTACTTCACCATACTGCTCAAACAGTTTATGCAACTGTTGTTCGCCATAAGACTGAATGATATCAGCAGCTGTCAGTGTTTGTCTTCTGTCCATGCGCATATCCATAGGACCTTCAAATCGAATAGAAAAACCACGATCACCCTCGTTAAATTGATGAGAGCTGACACCTAGGTCGGCCAACACACCATCCACTTGAGTAATACCATGCAAGCGAAGAAAGCGTTGCAAGTGGCGGAAGTTTTGCGGCACAAATAAAAGCCGAGGTTCGTTCTGAATATTTTGTTGTGCGTCTGCATCTTGATCAAAAGCCACCAATTGTCCATTGGGACCTAATTTTTCCAAAATGCCTCTGCTATGCCCACCACCACCAAATGTACAGTCTACATAAACCCCGTTGGGTTGAATAGACAACGCATCAATGGTTTCGTGAAACAGAACAGGCACATGATAATCATTCGCAGATAGGTTTTCCATACTGCTTATTTATCTTGTTGTTTATCTGCAGCCGACATCACTTCCTGCGCAAGGCTACTGAAAGCCTCCGAAGAGAAATCCTCAAAGAGCTGTTTGTACTTGGCTGCATCCCAGATTTCAAAACGGTCCATGGCGGCAGCTAGTACAATGTCTTTGGAAAGGCCCGCAAATTCTTTCAATGATGCAGGCAATAACATTCTGCCAGCAGCATCCAATTCAATCTCGGTAGCGCCTCCCAAAAACTGACGTCTGAATTGACGTACTTTTGGATCAAAATCATTTAATTGGCTAATCTTAGAAATAATGAGTTCCCAACTTTTTAACGGATACAGCGTGAGACATTTTTCGAAGCCACGACCCAGAATAAAGCGACTCTCTCCCTCAGGCAACTGTTTTCTCAGTCCGCCCGGAAGAAGGAAGCGCCCTTTGGCGTCTACCGTTGCTTCATATTCTCCGTGAAATCCGATCATAAGTGAATAAATATTTCCAAGATTACCACTTGTTGACACAAAATAACACTTTTTCCCACTTTTAACCCAAAAATGGGGTACCTGTATTTATCCACAAGATTTTATGGGCTTAAATCCTTTACTATCTTGCATTTCGGCCAATTTGTTGCATAAGCCACTGTATAACCTGTGAATTGCTGTGGATAAGCCGTGAATTACAATAGAAAACCCATGAAACACCCGTCATTACTGCATATTGAAGATTTCAACTACGAGCTTCCGAACGACCGAATTGCCAAATATCCCCTGGAACAACGTGATCAGAGCAAGTTGTTGATTTGGGCATCCGGCACCATTCGAGAGAATATTTACGCAAATATTGCCGACGAACTGCCATCGGGCAGTTTAATGGTCTTTAACAATACCAAAGTGGTTGAAGCCAGACTTTTCTTCCAAAAGCCTTCTGGGGGTTTGATTGAATTGTTCTGTTTAGAACCGGCTGATCAATATGCAGATATTACAACGGCAATGTTGCAGAAAGGGTCAGTTCAATGGAAATGTTTGGTGGGTGGGGCAAAAAAATGGAAGGAGGGCGCGCTGACTTTGCAGGTTGCGAATGGAGGCTTGATGGTTGAAGCGAGTAAACTTGAAATTCTGCCTGATTGTTTTTTGATTGAATTCCGCTGGAAGCCAGCAGAACTCAGCTTTGCCGAAGTTTTGCATTTGGCTGGCGATATTCCACTGCCGCCCTATTTAAACAGAGCTACAGAAGCGGCTGATAAAGATCGTTATCAAACCATTTATGCCAAACACGATGGTTCTGTAGCAGCACCAACTGCAGGACTGCATTTTACCGATCATGTCTTTCAAAAATTAGCCAAAAAAAATATACCCAAAGCATATGTTACCCTTCACGTGGGCGCCGGCACTTTCAAACCAGTGAAAGCCGCACAGATGAAGGACCACGAAATGCATGCAGAGTTTATTGATGTATCGGCAACAGCCATTGAACAATTATTGCAATCGATTGACAAGGGCATTATTGCGGTTGGAACAACATCGCTGCGAACGCTGGAAAGCCTTTACTGGATTGGCGTGAAGACCTTGCGAAATCCTGCAATAACAATGGCGGATATACAAGTATCACAATGGGAACCGTATACTTCGGCGCAGGATGAAGGTGTAGAATTGGGATTAGCCGTCATCGAGTCGGAGGATGCTTCGGCGCAAGATGTGGCAAGGATAGAAAATAAAAACTTGCTAAAAAATATACCCAAAGAATATACTGCAACGGAAGCTTTGCAATCTTTATTGGATTGGATGCAGCGCAACAATGTAGAAAGATTGATTACCAAAACACAAATCATTATTGCACCTGGTTATCGCTTTAATATAATCCGTGCGTTAATTACCAATTTCCATCAGCCGCAGAGTACATTGTTGTTATTGATATCAGCCATTGTTGGAGAACATTGGAAAGATATATACCAATATGCATTGGCGCACGAGTATCGTTTTTTGTCGTTCGGCGATGGCTCTATTTTGTGGGTGAATGATGCCCAATAGACTATTCATGCATTAACGGCATTTCAATGGTAAAAGAAGTGCCCTTTCCTAAAGTGCTGTCTACTTTTATTTTACCCTTGTGCGCATCAATCACTGTTTTAACATAACTCATACCTAAACCAAAACCTTTTACATTGTGCAGGTTGCCCGTATGTGCCCGATAGAATTTTTCAAAAACTCGTTTGACAGATTCTTTACTCATGCCAATGCCGTTGTCATCAATTCTAATGACCAAAACATTGCGCGTGCTATGCGTAGATATTTTGATTTGTACAGGGTCTTGAGAATATTTGATGGCGTTGTCAATCAAATTAGAAATCATATTTCTAAAATGGGTATCGTCGCCTGAAATAAAATGCTGACTGGCATTTAGCAAAAACTGAATTTGCCCATTTTTATCATTGAGTTGCAATTCAAAAGTACTGGCCACTTCATGAATCATGTCGTGCGCATCAATTTTTGATAAGTTTAAATTGAGTTCTTGTTTTTCAAGAAAAGCAGCTTGCAAGATGGTTTCCACATGTTTGTTCATGCGGATATTTTCTTCTTTAATGATATTGGTAAAGTAAGTGGCTTTGTCAGGATTGGTTTGAACCTTAGGACTGCGCAACGCATCAACTGCCAAGGAAATAGTAGCCAATGGCGTTTTGAATTCGTGCGTCATATTATTGATGAAATCACTTTTAATTTGAGACAGTTTCTTTTGATTCAACAATGTTTTCACCGTCACATAAAACGCGGCAATAATGATGACCATAAAAGTAATAGCACCAACAAGAATCCAAAGCAAAGATGCCCATACTTGTTTTTCAACATCAGGCACAATGATGATCAGCAATTCATTGGTTTCAGAAAAAGCCAAATTATCTGTTTCACGCAAGATGGGATAATAGTTGCGCTTATTATTAATGGTGTCCCAAAATTCTTGTTCGTAGCCAGTTGAATAAAATTCATAATCCCCTTCCACATCAGACACAGCAAATTCAAATTTTAAATTACCCAACTGCACCCGATCAAATTCTTTAGAAATTTTATCACGGACTTCCTCCATCGTAAAACGCTCTTCAACCGTAGGCTGTTTAAACAGTCTGATTTGTAATTCAGACCCAAGCAGAAGCCCACCCCTTCTATTCAAACGAAGTGGTTGTGCAGCGCGCGTGGTTCTTCCAATATCATTGGCAACACCCACACCTACATTGTTGATTTTTTCACTGAGTTGGGTTTTGGTAACTTCCATGAGGTTGTTAAACCAAGACACCTGTAAAAGGAATAACCCAAACAGTGATAAGGAAATTAATATGACAATGATGGGGAAAGTTCTCTTCATGCGCAGCAAATATATATGTATTTGGCCCTGACCAATAGCTGGCAAGCCAAGGCAGGCTTTTTTTAACTAGATTTTTTAGAATTTGTACGGAAAATAAATATTATTCTTATCTTTTTGAAAGATATGGAACTAAATAAAGGCATTTTATTATTGTCCGACCCATTTTTAAAGGACCCCAATTTCATCAGAACCGCTGTGCTCATTTGTGACCACAACGAAGATGGAGATGTAGGATTTATCCTCAATAAAAAATCTGATCAAATTTTAGGAGATCTGGTAGAGATAGCAGATGGATTAAAGCTGCCTGTTTATGAAGGCGGCCCAGTAGAACAACATACCCTGCATTTTATCCATAGAAGACCCGATATCATCACCGAGGGCGTTGAGGTCTACAAAGGCATTTATTGGGGAGGTGATTTTGATGTAGCCATTGCCGCATTACACAATAAAGAAATAGCAGAATCACAAATCAGATTCTTTATTGGTTACAGCGGTTGGAGTGCAGGTCAATTGCAAGAAGAAGTAGACGAAAAAAGTTGGATCATTACAGAACCTGATGCAGGCATCAGTTTTTCAATTGACGCCCAACAAATTTGGAAACGATCTATGCAACAGCTTGGTGGCGAATATGCACAGATGACCAACTATCCAATTGATCCACAGTTGAATTAAGTAACATTGTCCACGATTGAATTGAGTAATAGAATCCTCTATAGAATTAAGTACCAGTATCCACAGTTGAATTAAGTACCAGGATCCACAGTTGAATTAAGTACCAGTTACTTGTTTGAGCAAATACCTCAGCTGAATAAAAAACGGAGACATTGCATGGCAACATCTCCGCCGGAACCTAGCTAACAATACTCAAACTTTTCTTAAACCCGCTGATGATCAAAGACAATACAATTACATAGCCATACATGTATAAATTCTGTTCAAGTGTCAGTGGAAATACATCATAAAAAATATTCAAAAGCGACACTATAAAGAATAATACAAAAACAGCATACCCCATTATAATGACCACAATAAAAAATGGTTTCCCATTGATATTGCCTACTTGAAAAGGGTGAATCATTTTTTTGATAAATGACACAAAGTCTATAAAGCTGATTTCTTTTGAAAACGAAGCAGATGCTTCATTTGGGTAGGCTTTATTGAAACAATAAAACCCAAAAGAATTCAGCTGACAAGAAAAAAACCAAAGCAGAAAAAACTCATAAATCGAGACTATGTCTTGCATGAAAACTGTTGCAATCGCAAAAACCATATTGATGCCAATTGCGTGAAAAATCAACAAATACCAATACAGTTGTTTAACAGTTATTTTCATAATAGATGATTTAATAAGCGATGTATAAGCAGGATGAGAAATTAAAAATGAGCAAGGCAGCTATCTTAAACAATTTTTAAATTTAAAATCTTACTTTAATATTCAAAGTCACCAATACCATGGTTTTTAAGTACATAAAATATTGGAGACAAAGGATACCTATGTCTCCAATATAGTTATACAGTTTTGGCGCCACTAGTATTTAAAAATAGAAAATCAATTAACCAAGGAGTTGAATAACGATGAAGTAACTGATTTTCATCTTCAGGATAATAATAAGCGATGTAATAAAAAACAAAATAAACAAATTGAAATATTATAAACCAAATACAACCGTATGTTAAATTGAGTTCCAAATCCAATATAATCCCTAAAAAAATGGGAGATATAATATTGAAAATAATAACACACCAGATTAAAGCATTCATTGTAATTCTACGAAATTTTTGTTTTGAAAAAAATCTTAAAAACGCAGTATGCAAATGCACTAACAAATAATACTTTTTGAATTCAGATTTTAAGTTCAACTCATTTTTTTGTTCTTGACTAAAAGCATAGTATAAAAAATACCACGTGAATAAATTAATACAAATTGATTTTGACCATTCATCAATACTCAAGTATTGATGCTTTGTATATAAAGTATACAAGACAAAAAATGGACATATCAAAAAATTAATCACTACGCCATGAAAGAGTAAAAAACAAATTAATTTATTTTTAGATGTTGATTTTTGCATGAAAGGTTCAATTAAATTTCTTATTTAATCTTTTGATTCTTTATACATACAAGATGAAAAATCAATAACTGTTATTGCTAACCCTATATAACCCATATTTCGTGCCATAAGTGCTGCAAACTTGACAACTGCTTGTTGAATACCTTTTCGTTGTGCAAGTGCATGCAGTCCAGCAATGCCAAGCATACTACCAGCACCTAAACCAACAGCTTCTTTAATGCAATCCCAAATTTCATCACCAGTTATTGCGGTACTTGAAATATTGTCGTTAAACGAGCGTATTGATCTAATATCATTTGCTTGTTTTAAAAGTTGAACACTTTCAAAAATAATTGACCAAAACTCTTCCTGATCATAATTGAATAACTCAGGCTCCGCCTCATACAAACCTACAATGTCATTATCAAGCATAGACTTTCTGATATTCAGGTCTTTTAGGCTCAAACCAAATTCAGCGTGTGCTGCTTCAATTAAACTTAAATCATTAGATGCATTTCGTAAGGTTTGGATAAATCTCTCAGGTTGATTCTTTACGGCTGATGTGCGATAAAAATCCGATAGATGTTTAAAATTTTGAGCAAAAGAGCTTGTGAAAATTATAAAATCCTTTTTGACATAAAGTTTCTGCGCCATTTCAGAAGTAGATAATTTTACAGCTGAATGCTCATTTTTTTTACAAGCCATCATCATAGACATGGCAAAGAAAAGCGCACCGAGTGTGATTCTTGAATAGGTTTTCATGGTGTTATAGTTTTAAACATTTCCGAACTTAAAGATTCGACATCGGAAGACTTCGAC
>JAIXYL010000044.1 GCA_027490265.1 Sediminibacterium sp. | reverse complement strand
TCTTTTTTCTAAGTCAGCACTGTATCAAAAGTTATCAAATCTTAATTTTATTGAAAGTAAAACCATCAATAGATTGATTGGCATAAATTACTTTAAGTGGGTTGTAAAACATACGGTCTTCAAATATTTCAATCAGAAAATTTCAATCAGACAGGGAAATGCTAATCTCAATCAGTTAAGAAATGAGATGACTTTAGCTGAAATTAGCCATTTAATTGGATTTGTAATGGTGGCTGTATTTGCGGTTTTCTTTGGTTTTAAAGTCAGTGTATCTTATGGTATTTCAATCATGGTGCCCAATATTTTTTTAAATTTATATCCTTCATTGTTACAGCAAGAAAATAAAAGAAGAATTGACAGATTGAATAAGATCATATAAAATGATTGAAAAAATGCAAAATGAAGTGTTACAGGTCAAATCAATTAGTAAGCGTTTTTCGAGTGTTCAAGCAATTAAGGATATTTCCTTTTCGGTAGAACAAGGTGATATTTTTGCATTTCTTGGCCCTAATGGTGCAGGGAAAACAACTACTTTAAGAATTCTGCTTGATATTATTAAAGCTGATACAGGCCAAATAGAATGGAACCTGAATGGGGGTGCCAATCATTTGCCTAAAGCCGCTCAAATAGGCTATCTACCTGAAGAAAGAGGCCTGTATCTGGATATTCCCATTTTAAAATCTTTGGTCTATCTCGCTTCAATAAGAGGGATGGATAAGCATGAAGCTAAAAAAGCAGCCATGGAATGGTTAGAAAAGCTTGAATTGGCAGATCGTGCAAAAGAAAAGTTGCAAGTACTTTCAAAAGGCAATCAACAGAAGATTCAATTTATTGCGTCTATTTTGCATAAACCAACTTTCGCCATATTGGATGAACCTTTCTCAGGCTTAGATCCATTGAATCAAGAAATATTTATTGAATTTATTAAAGACATAAACAAGCAAGGCACGACTATTTTATTGAGTGCACATCAAATGCAATTGGTTGAAAAAACAGCACATAAAATTTTTCTCATTAATAGAGGCGAAGTTTTATACAATGGAAGCCTGAATGGGATATATGAAACGTATGGGAACAAACCGATTATTGAGTTGAATTTTAAATCTGGTTTAAATATGGATGCTTTGAATGCAATTGGCTCAGTAGAGGACATGGAAATAGCCGATAATCAGTATGTTAAATTAACTTTTAAACAAAACACCGATATGAAATCAATTTTAGCTGATTTAGCAAAATTGGAAGGTGTTGTTGATTTGTCGAGCCATAAGCCATCATTACATGATATTTACCTTAACCTTGTAAAAAGCCATTCAATATGAGTTATATAAAGCAAGTGCTTACGGTTACTCGTTGGGAATTTGGACGCTTTTTTAAACCCAAAAATGAACTGATTGGTTTATGCGTCATGGTGATTGTTTCTACTGTATTTTACTTTGGTAGCAAATTTGCATTGTCTGATAAAAGTCCAAAGATATCCGTCTTTCTATTGAATGATCAAAATGGTGCAATAGCGGACGTATTAAAAAACAATTTTAAGGTACAAACCTTGCCAATTGACCAAAAAGATCAATTCATCAAGGATTTAGACACCAATAGAGATCGGGTGTTAATCAACAACAATGGTCAAGCAATTGAGTTATATGCCTATAAACTCAATAAAGACATCAAGCAACTCAAAGGCTTTTTAGACTTGTATCATAAACAAACTGAAATGCAAAAACTCAATTTAACTGCTGAACAGTTATCTAATATATTGTCATCTGCCCCAATTCAAGAATCATATATCTATTCTGAAAATTCTAATAAGCGACTGATCCTTGCCTATTTTTTTGCTGGCTTAATGATTGTAGCAGTTTTTTTAAGCTTTGCCTATCAATTTACCGCCATAACGGGCGAGAAACAATTGAAAATAACTGAGCAAATTGTTTCTGCCATCAGTCCACAAGTTTGGATGGATGGGAAGATTTTCGGCATTACCTTAACGGGCATCTCATCAATGATTACCAACTCACTCTTAGTGACAATTGGAGGGATTCTCTTTTTTCAATTTACAGGAACGCCTGTCTCTACAATTGTAGACTTTTTAAACCTACCTTCCATTCTATTGTATTTACCCTTTGCTATTTTGGGGGTTTTGATCTGGAATGCAATGCTTGCAGCCATAGCCTCAATCATCACCGATCCTAATAATTCAGGGAAGAGTGGATTAATGATGCTGCCTATTCTCTTTGTAATGATGTCATTTTTTGTTACACGTGATCCAGATAGTGGATTTTCGGTATTTCTTTCATGGTTCCCACTAACTTCTGCAACTTCTATGCCGATGCGATGGGCCATTACTGAAGTAGGCATTGCGGAATTAATAGGATCCTTCTTGTTATTAGGATTAACTTTTTATTTCCTTCGAAAAATAGCTGCAAAAATATTTCGTGTATCAATTTTGATGACAGGTAAAGAGCCTACTTGGGCAGACGTGTATGCATTCGTCAAAATGAAATGAACCTATTGCCGTCATGGTAACCCATCTCAAAAAAATTAACGACTATATTAATGCCCTTGATAAGGAAACCTTATTGGCCTTAGAAAGTATAGCGTCGATTAAACAATATTCAAAAGGTGATTTACTGTTAAGGCAAGATGAAATTTGTAGTAAAAGTTATTTGATTATTGAGGGAGCCGCTCGAAAATATTATCTGAATGATGATAAAGAAATAACAACTGA
>JAIXYL010000139.1 GCA_027490265.1 Sediminibacterium sp. | reverse complement strand
CGAAAATTCATAATCGTAAGCACCAGTTCTGGGATTTCTAACTCGCATAATTGCATATAAAGTTATGCTTTGCGAACATATTTTGTAAGAATAACAATCATCTGTCCTTCAATCTTCCCCTCAATCTGTTCAGTATTGTCTGGCACTAAGCGAATGTTTTTTACAACAGTACCCATTTTAGCATTTAAACTGGTGCCTTTTACATCTAAAGATTTGGTCAACACAATGGAATCACCCGCAAATAATTGTTGACCATTACAATCCACGTGTAAATCAACAGCACCATCATTGTCGTGATCACCCGTTGATTTAGCCCAAGCCAAACGATCATCATCTAAAAACAACATGTCTAATAAATCTGCCGCCCATGATTCATTGCGAAGCCTGTTTAACATACGCCAAGATACCACTTGAATGCCGGGCACTTCACTCCACATAGCAGTATTTAAACAATCCCAATGTTGTTGATCTAAGGCTTCTTTTTTCTCAATTTGTTGCAAACATTTTGCACAAATCATAATACAATTGTCTGCGGTTGTTCTATCAACAGGTGGTACTTCATAAACCGACAAAGGCGATGCAGCTGAACACAATTCGCAGATATTTTGACTGCGTGCTGCAATCACTTGTTCTAATTTCATAAAATGCTGTTTTGTAAGGCGCCGAAGGTAGGTTTTTTACAAAAGCTTAATTATGATAAATATCATGCGCTATTGAATCAAGTGCTTATAAAATTTTTCTATTTCAGATTTTTCTGTAGCCGTTAATAATTCGTTGCGATTAAACTTAGACATCAAAAATAAGACGCGCTTGTGTTGCGGATATTTTGCAAGAATGGCGTCCATTAGCAAACCTAAAGAGTGGTCTTTCTCAAACAAGGGTTTGCCAACAGTAGCAGGAGCTTTTTCGCGCGTATGCATGCGGTTAATGGTTGCTTCTAAAGTGGCCAACAAGTTAGAAGGCATATCAGGCACTTTACTGGCTTTAGCCAAAAGACCTTGTAATTGTTTTTTACTTAAGCTGCCGCGCTCTTCGTATTGGTGCATTAAACTCATCACAAATAACGCGTCGGGATTGTACTTATAACAAGCATCCAACACTTTATCAATGATGTCTAATTTTCCTTTTGGCATGGTGTAAAGATACAATAAAGAATATGGCGTATATTTCTGCATAAAATTCAGCCAATATGCGTCAACTGCTTTTAAGCTTGTTACTGATCACCAGTGCAAGCCATCTACTTGCACAAACCAGTAAGGATTCTCCAAATGATGTTGTCAACGACTATTTTAAACCAGTGAAATGGCGCAGCATTGGGCCGTTTAGAGGCGGCCGTTCCAATACAGGCACTGGCGTAAAAGGTGATATCCATACTTACTATATGGGTACAACAGGTGGCGGTGTTTGGAAAACAACCGACCGCGGTATTACTTGGAAAAATATTTCAGATGGACAATTTAAAACAGGCTCTGTTGGTGCTATTGCTGTATCAGAAAGCCATCCCAATATTGTATACATTGGCATGGGCGAACACGCTATGCGAGGCGTGATGACGCATCATGGAGATGGCATGTACAAGAGCACTGATGCTGGGCAAACATGGAAAAAAATTGGATTAGATCTAACGCAACATATTGCACGCATGATCATTGATCCAACCAACCCAGATATTGTTTATGTGGCAGCACAAGGACCATTGTATAGTCCTTCATCAGAAAGAGGCATTTATAAAAGCACCGATGGTGGTACTACTTGGAAAAAGATTTTATACATCAACGAGCAAACGGGTTGTGCAGAAATTTCAATGGATGCACAGAATTCAAATATTCTATATGCAGCCATGTGGGAACATGGTAGACTGCCTTGGAAAGTCATCAGCGGCGGGGCTGGTAGCGGATTGTACAAATCATTAGATGGTGGTAATAGTTGGGAAAAACTGACCACAGGATTGCCCAAAGAGATGGGTAAAATGGCCATTGCCGTTAGCCCTGCTAATTCAGAAAAAGTGTATGCATTAATTGAAAGTGATTTTGATAAAAATGCAGGCGGGTTATATGTATCTAATAATGCAGGCAAAAGTTTTAGTCAAGTATCAGCAGAACACAAATTGATTCAACGCGCTTGGTACTATATTGAATTGTTTCCAGATCCAAAGAACGAGCATACCTTATACGTATTAAGTGCACCAGCATTAAAGTCAATTGATGGTGGAAAAACCTGGGAGAATTTACAAGGTGTGCATGGCGACTACCACAATCTATGGATCAATCCATCGGACCCAAAAAATTTGGTGATGGCAGATGATGGGGGTGTTACCATTAGTTTCAATGGCGGACAAACCTGGAGCAGCCAAAGCAATATGCCTACTGCACAGATGTACCGCATTAATGTAGACAATTTATTTCCGTACAATATTTACGGTGGGCAACAAGACAATAGTTCCGTGAAAATTGCCAGCAGATCTTTTTCTGGTGGGATTACAGCCGCCGATTGGTCTGCATCTGCAGGAGGTGAAAGTGCGTTCTTAGCATTTGATCCCAACAATCCAAGATATGTGTTGGGAGGGTCTTATCAAGGCACTATTGAAGTGTTGGATACCAAAACCAATGCCAGCACCAATATTATGGCTGCACCCATTCAGTATTTGGCCATGGATGCCAAAGACATGAAATATCGATACAATTGGAATGCGCCCATCATTCATAGCCAACACGAACCAGGCACTTATTATCATGGTGCACAAGTGTTGTTAAGAACCAGAGATATGGGCAAAACCTGGACTGAGGTATCGCCTGATTTAACAAGAAATGAAAAAGCCAAACAAGTAAAACCAGGTGTGCCCTTTACCAATGAATCTGTAGGTGCAGAAAATTATGGCACATTAAGTTATGTGATTGAATCGCCTTTAGAAAAAGGTGTGTTTTATACCGGCAGTGATGATGGATTGGTATACATCACCAAAGATGGCGGTGCTAATTGGAAAAATATTACACCAGCAGGATTAGCGGAGTGTTTAATCAATGCCATTGAAGTATCTCCATTTGATAAAGCCACAGTTTATATTGCTACCACGCGATACAAGTTTAACGACCATACACCAGGTTTGTACAAGAGTACAGATTATGGAAAAACTTGGACCAATATTAGTAATGGTATTCCAGTAGGGTCTTTCACAAGAGTAGTAAGAGAAGACGATAAACGAAAAGATTTATTGTATGCAGGTACTGAAAACGGTGTGTACATTTCATACAATGGTGGAAAGAATTGGAGTCGCTTTCAATTGAATTTACCGAATACACCCATTACTGATTTGCGCGTACATCAAAACAATTTAATTGCGGCCACATCGGGCAGATCATTCTGGATTTTAGACGACCTGACATTGGTGCGTCAATACAGTGCCACAGCCAATGAATTAAAAGTATACCAAACAGCGCCAGCCATTTTAGCAACAGGTAGTTCAGAACTAGATGGCAATACAACAGACTTTGACGGTACACATCCATACAGAGGCGTGAACCCCGCAACAGGTATTGTTGTGTATTATGATTTACCTGAATTAAATGACCAAGCAGTGGTAACCATGACCATTAAAAATGCAGCAGGAAATACCATCAGGCAATTTAGTTCTAAAGCAGATCCCAGTTATAAACGTTATGATGGCGCGCCTCCTAGAGATCCACAATTGTCTACTCAAAAAGGGTTGAATCGTTTTGTATGGAATCTGAGACATGCCACCATGCCGGGCATTCCGAATACATATATTGAAAGCAGTTTCCGCGGACATAAAGCCATACCCGGACAATACACCATTAGCATTGAAGCCAATGGCAAGTCAGTGTCAACCACAGCCAGTATTTTACCCAATCCAAATTATCCAACAACCAGTGCAGAATACGCAGAATTTGATGCAGTCATGAGTGGCATGGAAGCCACTGTTAAAGAGATGCACCAAATGGTGAATGAGCTCTACACCAAAAAACAACAGTTGGATCAAGTCATCAAAACCTTACCAGCTGGGGATTTAAAAACCAATGCACAGGCATTGTCTAAAAAAATACAGGTATGGGATGAAGCCATGATACAGCGCAAAGCCACAGCATATGATGATGCCGAAAACTTTTTAAATAAGTTCACTGCCAATTATATGTTCATGATGAACCAAACCGAAAGTGATATCCCTAGAGTCAATCAACCTTCTATGGATTTACTCAAGCTATATACTGCGCAATGGCAAACATTAAAAGCAGAAGGCACCGATATACTTAAAGTACAAATACCAGCCATGAATCAACAACTATTCAATGCAGGTATCGGCGCTATTCGCACAAATTAATATCCCATACCAAACACGACCAATATATTTGTAGGACAAATTCATCAAATGAAAAAGTTCCTACGATATATTGGTTATTTTTTTGCAGCCAT
>JAIXYL010000170.1 GCA_027490265.1 Sediminibacterium sp. | reverse complement strand
ATGGGGAATGGTATGATGGGCGCCATTGTATGGCAGAAGCAAAATCATATTCGTTTTGCTTTGGATCATGCTGCCTTGTGGGACGAGCGCCCCATGAAAGATTTACATGGCCCACATTTCAGTTACCAGTGGGTTGAAGCCAATTGGAAAGCTGGTACCTATCAAAAAGTGCAGCAAGCATTAGATCATCCTTATGATCGTGAACCTGCCCCTACGAAAATTCCAGGTGCAGCTATAGAGTTACCAATATCATTGGTGGGATCAGAGCCGCAGATTCGCTTAGACCTCTACACTGCCAGTTTAAGCATACAAGGATCAAACGGCGCAAAGCTCAGCAGTTTTGTAGACGCCACCCAATACAGGGGTTGGATAAAATTGGAAAATTTTAAAGGCGATTTTACACCAACATTGGTGATACCCCCTTATCAAAACGCTGTTGAAACAATTGGAGATGTTGTAGGTGGAGACGATTTAGGCAGATTGGGTTATCCAAAAGCCACCGTAGATTCTGGAAAAAATTTCAAACGTTTTGTACAAAAAGGATGGGGTGGTTTTGCATACCAAACCAGTATTGTTTGGAAACAAATGGGCAGTGTAGTTGAATTGGTCTGGACTATTGAAACTGGTTACCAACCTTTCACCAAGTCGTCTATTGTACCCATGCTTCAACAAACTTTGGTAAAAGGCTATGATGTTGCCTTTAAAGCACACCAATTGTGGTGGGCCAATCACTGGAAAAAATCATCCATCAATATTCCCGATGCCCCTTTGCAAAAACAATGGTATATCACCAGATACTTAATGGGTGCGGCTTCTAGAAAAGGGGCACCACCCATTTCTTTACAAGCTGTATGGACTGCAGACAATGGAAAAATTGCACCATGGAAAGGCGATTTTCACCACGACCTCAATACAGAATTAAGTTACTGGCCATTTTACAGTGCGAATGATTTAGAAGGGGCATCTGTTTTTATTGATCATTTAGAAAAAAACAAACCGAATTATCAAGCTTATACCAAGGCTTATTTTAATGCCAAGGGATTAAACGTGCCAGGTGTTACCACTTTAAAGGGCACAGAAATGGGTGGATGGATACAATACGCATTATCCCCTACGGTGGCCTGCTGGCTAGCGTTTCATTACGATCAACAATGGAAGTACAGCATGGACAAGGCGTTTTTAATCAACCAAGCCTATCCTTGGTTTTCACAAGTCGCTGAATTTATTGAATCCATCACACGCATTAATGAGAATGGCAAAAGACAATTGCCACTTAGCTCCAGTCCTGAGTTTCACGACAACAGCAGCAATGCATGGTTCAAACAAACCACTAATTACGATTTAGCACTGATGTTGTATGCCAGCAAACGCGCAGCAGAATTGGCGCGACTATTGGGCAAAGCAAAAGACGCAGCAAGATGGGATGCATTGTACAAAAGTTTTCCATCCATAGCCATCATGCCTGACAATAGTTTAGCGGTTGCGCCCAGTGTTCCTTATGATTTTTCGCATCGGCATTTTTCACACCTAATGGCCATCTATCCATTGGGTTTGTATAAAAAAGAATTGGATGCAAGCCTAATCAATGCATCATTGAATCAACTCGATAAAATTGGATCCAGTGGATGGGTAGGCTATTCTTTTGCTTGGCAAGGGAATTTATTTGCCCATGCAGGCAATGGTGAGAAAGCCGCAAAAGCATTGCGCATTTTTTCAGAAGCCTTTTGTTTGCCTACCAATGGGTTTCATGTAAATGGCGATCAAAGCGGCAAGGGCTATGCTAATGCAACCTATCGCCCATTCACTTTAGAAGGCAATTTTGCTTTTGCATCTGGTTTACAAGACATGCTCATTCAATCGCATGCTGGTTATATCGAGATCATGCCTGCCCTTCCTTCATCTTGGACGGATTGTGCATTTACACAATTAAGAACCGAAGGTGCTTTTTTAGTAGATGCGCAAAAATCAAATGGGCTGCTAAATACGATAACTGTAAAAGCCACTGTTGATGGTCAGTTGACCCTAAAACTAAATGGCGAATGGACTTGGCAAGCCAAGGGTGGCGTGACATCGCCATTATTAAAAGATGGTTTTTTTACAGCAAAGCTGATGAAAGGCGCAGTGCTTCACTTTAAAAATACTGCACACAAAATTCAGTAGCCGTGCTCTTAAAAATCTCCACGCCTGGATGATAAAATGAAGGCGCTGGATTGGGGTCTACTACAATAATTTTTTTATTGGCTTGCAACGCTTCATGTAAAGCACCATAGGTAAAGCCTACAGAATTTGATGTGCCCATGAAAATAATGATTTGTGCATCGGCTAACCATTGCAATGCTAGATTGTATTGATAGAGCTCTGTATAATATTCATCAAACAAAAGAATATGCGGACGATAAGCGATTGCATCATCAATAGTGCCATCTGAATGAATGTGAAACAAGTCAAATAAATCCGCTTCTAGTTGCGCCTCATTCACGGTATTCCAATTGGCAAGCACCAACTCTTGTTGATGCTGCGCATGAATCTTTCTTTTGAAATTTATATTGCCATGAATTTCAATCAAACAATTGGTAGGATGTGCGGCTTTTACATGAAGGTTGTCAATATTTTGAGTGATCACTTTTACTTGGTGCTTGGCCAATATTTGATGGGCTTTATTGGGCAATGCATCTTTACAACTTACAAAGCGATGATAATACCATTGTAAGAAAGCCCCTGTGTTGGCTCGAAAATTTTGATTCGTAGCCATCTCTGTAGGGTTTTCATTCCACAATCCATTCTTACCCCGAAAGGGTTGAATACCTGATTCTACAGAAATTCCAGCACCAGTAATGACAACAGTGTTTTGCATTATTGCTTTACCGCATCCAAAATTTTTTGAAAGATGGCAGTATTGTCAAATATACCACCAAAAAGATATGATTTAGGACCATAAGCAAAAACGGGAACTGGAATAGCTGTATGGTCATTGGTTGAAAAATGGCCACTCACATATCCTTTTTTAACATCACCGTCTAATAAGGTTAAGCCACCCGTTTCATGGTCGGCCGTTACAATTACCAAGGTCTCGCCATTCTTATCTGCAAACTCAAGCGCGGCAGAGACCAAATGATCAAAATCAAGTGCTTCTGTTACAACATAGGGAAGTTGATTTTGATGACCGCCATAATCAACCTGCGCCCCTTCAGCCATTATAAAAAAACCTTGGGGATTGTTTTGTAACAGCGCTATACTTTTCAAAAAATGTTTGGTTAACCAGTTGCCTCTGCCCTTTGCAGCAGGTTTGCCTGCAATTGAATCAGTAAGAATGGTTTGGGTGATATTGTGTTGATTGGCCAATAAAAAAGAATCAATCAACTTATTACCAGCACCCATTAATATAGAAAATTTGGCTTGCTGTATATCAGATAATATTGGCAAAGAAGCACTTCGTTCTGATTGATGTGCATAAAAAGCAGCAGGTGTGGCGTCGGTAATATCTCCTGCAGTTATGATGGCGGATTTTTTACCTAATTCAAAAAAATAATCTGGCAATAATTTCAGCGGGTTGCCGTGTTCATCAACACCTACTGAACGATTGTTGGTTTTTGAACCTGAAGAAAAAGCCGTTGCGCCAGGTGCAGAGTCGGTAATATAACTGTCACTTGATGCGGTTAAAGACCAACCAGTATGTCTGATTTTAAACGTGGTTAAATCACCGCGATTCGCCGTGTAAGCTGCATGCAATTGAGCCATGCCCATTCCGTCTGCAATTAATAAAATAATATTTTTAGGAATTGTAGTTGAGCCATCTGATTGATAGGTTGGCTGATAAGTGGCTTGCTTTGTGGTTGCTGTATAAGCATTTGCAGGCAACTGCTTAATAAATGTTGCAGCAGGTGCTATTTGATCAGTATTAATATAACTGACCCCTAATTTCATTAATTGATACCAAGCATTTGGAAAATCTGGCGCATTCCAAAATCGTGTTGGTTTGTGATCATATTTTTTTAATGTCAACAAGGTCTGTTGAATAAGGGCCTGATCAGATTTTGTTAAAACACCTTTACCATTCCAGCTTGTATATTTTTTTAAATTAGCACTGTACAAGCTGATTCTCTTTGATGCCTCTTGACTATAGGGTTTGTCTATACGTCCATCAAACCAAATCCAAGATGGATATTGATGGAAGCTTGTAATAGGTGGTTGATTACCAGTGATTGTTATCCGCAATTTTTTTTCTTGGATTAATAATGGATACTTTTTAAGTAGTTTAACCAAAGCTTCCAAGGTTGGCGTGGCATCTGTTTTTAGATCAACGAGTAGCAATAATGAATCAAGCTTCTTTTGTTGCACCAATTGGTTTAGTGGTTGCAAATACAAAGCTTCAATGGTTTTCTGACTACTTAATTCAGTTACTTCATGCCCTACCAACAACTGATTGTTTTGCAAAAAAATATCTACTTCAATAGATCCAAAACCATGATTGAACGCATCCCAGAATGGAAATGGCTGGTGGTAATCGTTATGTGAATGCAAATGTTTGGTAGTATAGTTGATGACTTGTGCCTTACTAAAAACGAAACATCCTAGTAATACTATAATCAAACTGCCCTTACTTACGAATGATCGACTCATGCAAAATTTTATTGGTGTATTCTATGAATTGAATCAGTATTTGATTGTTGGCTACAGAAAACGTAGCAAAGCCTTGTGTGGCAGCAGCAAAAATACCACCCTCAGGATGTAGTGCTGTAGGGCGAGCTTCCGAAGCTGCCCCAGAAATCACATGATGCGTTCGATGATTCATTGGCTTTGTATGTTCCAAGTGGTGTTCATGACCAGCTAAATAAACATCCACCCCATATTTATCAAATATAGGTTCTAAAAAATTTTTCATCTTAAGTGTATTGGGCGAATTTTTTCTCCAACCACCTGTATACAATGGATGATGACCAACCACTATTTTCCATTTGGCTTTAGAATTTGCCAATTGTGATTCAATCCATTGTTTTTGTTTGTCTACGGCACCTGCAACATATTTGATAGAATCGTGTTTCTGACCATTTAATTCTTTCTCTATAGGGTCTGTATCAATAAACAACATCAATAAGCTTCTACTTGTATCGTTTTCATTGAAGCTTTTTGAATAGTATCTTGATGGCATTGTCCATCTGCTGCTGATTTTAGTATATTCTACTTCCGCATCCGGATTAGAAGCATAATCGTGATTGCCTAAAACTGGATACCATTTAACATGCAATGACTGTGCTGTGTAAATTGTTTCAAATGAACTAATCCAATGATAATCTCTTGTGCTCGCTACGCCGTATGGATAAAAATTATCGCCGGTGGCTACCACAAAAGATGCATCTAAATCACGTGCTGCACTGCCCATGCCTGCTGCAACTTCTCTTTGATAATTCTCCCCGTTTCTTCCCCAATCGCCCATAGCAATGAAATGGGTTGCGTTGGGTAATTTCTTGATGCCCTTAATGGTACCGCCTTTATAACCAAGATTTTCAACCAAAGGCGCTTGTGCCAATATGGCAAAATTCAATGCTATTAAACTAATTACTAAAATGATCTTTTTCATTAACGAGACCTTTATGTATGATTGGTGATTCTTTTTATAAAAACAGGCAACCTATTGGTTGCCTGTAAAACTCAAAACTGCAACACTATTAGATTAATATCCTGGATTTTGAACCAAATAGCCGGGCAAATTCGACGCACCATCAATAGCAGTTTGTGGAATAGGAAATACCCGCTTGTTTTTGTCTGCATCATTTTTTTCGGTCCAAGTATCTTCATATTTTCCGAAACGAACCATATCGGTTCTTCTATGCATTTCCCAATACAATTCAAATCCTCTTTCTCTGAATAATAAATTAAGATTTAAAGTATTTAAAGTTGATCCTACAAAATTGGCTGTACGCGCAGTTCT
>JAIXYL010000165.1 GCA_027490265.1 Sediminibacterium sp. | reverse complement strand
CCAGATATATGCGACACGATATGATCAAAGGAAAAAATCATATCGCTCGTATCGCCTAACTGCACTTGTTCTTGGTTCTTCTTGAGTGAAAAATGAAAGGGGGCCGCTCGCATCTCGTCAGTTAACATCACCCACTCCCCTGCTACTGCTGAATGATCCCAGGCTTTCGCTTTCTCCCAGGGCAATCCTTTCTTTTTTAAATTGGCTTGTATATCTCTAGCAGTAAAATCGATGCCCACTGTAATGGCATCATAGTATTTGCTGACTTGCTGTTCTGGAATGTATTTGCCGTTTTTTGATACGCGCAGTACCAGTTCAGCTTCGTAATGTAATTCGTTGGAAAACTCTGGGTAATAAAATGGCGTATTAGGCTGCAAGAGTGCAGTCTTGGGTTTCATGAAAATAACCGGCTCCTCCGGTACGGCATTGCCTAGTTCTTTTGCATGATCGGCATAATTTCGGCCAACGCAAAAAATTTTCATAGTACAGCTCATTTTAAAATATTAATCAGGTAATCCTAAGAGCATCCGGCTCTGGGTACGGGTGGATTACATGCATTATATTCCTATACTATAACTATGAAAGGGTGGGCTTTATTATGTAAAGCTTAAATTATTTGCCATATTCATGGTTTTTTCAAGCCCAATGGCAGCAAATGATTCAATTATCTCGCCACAAGCCACTATCTTTTGGTTGACCATGGCCTGCTCTTCGGCCAGCCATCTGCCCAATACAAAGTCTACCTGGCGGCCCTTGGGGAAATTGTTGCCTATGCCAAAACGCAGTTTGGGATATTGATCGGTGCCCAATATGAGTTGGATGTCTTTGAGGCCATTATGCCCCGCATCGCTCCCCGATCCCCTCAGCCTCAATTTATTTAATGGCAATGCCAGATCATCTACAATAGTAAGGGTTTGGGGGATCTCAATTTTCTCCTTATCAAGCCAATACTTGAACGCTCGCCCGCTCAAATTCATATAGGTCGTGGGTTTGATGCAAACAAAGGTTTTTCCCTTCCACTTCACTTCGGCAATATCTGCCAACCGATCGTTCTTAAAAAACCCGTTGTGCTTGCGTACAAAAGCATCCAACACATCAAAGCCAATATTGTGGCGGGTATGTTTATACTCATCGCCAATATTGCCCAATCCTATAATTAAAAACTTGTTCATGCGCTGCAAAAGTAATGGCTATGGGCAGATAAGCCAATTCTGCCTTTTGTTTATTCGCTTAAAAAGTTATATTTGATAAAGTAAAACCCCTCAAGTGATCGAGTTTGCGATAAAGCTCTGGTTCACCATTGCCAATATTGGTGTTTCGGATGAACTAGAATATTTAGAAAAGAAAAAAATTCAAGTGACCAATTTGGTCATCTCTCTTGGGCTGCCCCTCTTTCTCTATTTTACTATTGTTAATTTTTTAGACGGCCGCTATTTATTGACTTCTTTGAATTTCTCACTATTTGCTGGTGGTGTATTGGTCATTATTACACAGTTCAGACAAAAATTTCATATTGCGCGGTTTTTGGTCATCATTTCCACTACAGCCATATTTACAGCCCAGTGCATCCTTTTCAGAAATGGAAATGAATTGTTGTTATTGGTCAATATTATTGTTGCCATTATTTATTACACCGAGAAAAAATTCATCATCCTGATTACGGCCATTAACTTGGCTTGTTTCTTTTGGATCAAATACGAATCGTTTAATCCACCCCTCTACGATTCGGTGCCATCGGGCAGAATTTTGTTCAATGTATTATGCGGGCTAATTGCATTTGTGATTGGCTTGCAGTATTTCAAGTTTGAACAAATGTCTAGCCAGAAAGCCATTGAAGCCAAAAATCTTGAATTAGAAGCACTCAATAAAACCAAGGAGAAATTATTTTCAATCATTGCCCACGACCTTCGCTCGCCGATTGCGCAATTAAAGAGCACCCTTGATTTGGTGAACAGAGATTTTATTTCGAAGGAAGAATTTCACGAACTCTCGCACCATTTTACCAAACAGATTGATCAGTTGCAAGACAATATGAATAACCTACTTACTTGGAGCCAAAGTCAATTAAACGGCATTGTGACCAAGCCCCAAGCGGTGAAAGCATCCCTCATTATTCAAGAAGTCATTGATTTGTTGAAGCAACAATGGCAGGCCAAGGATTTGCAAATTCAATTTGATGCTTTTGAAGACATGGTTTGGATGGATCCAGACCACCTCAAAGTGGTCATTCGCAATCTCTTATCGAATGCCATTAAATTCAGTAATAAGAAGCATGCCATCGTGATCAATCATTCTAAGAATAATCAAGAACTCACCATTTCTGTAAGAGATACGGGCATGGGCATGCCGCAGGAACAATTAGACCAACTCTTTACTTCTGAAATTATTAAGTCTACACACGGTACCGATAAGGAAAGAGGAACGGGTTTGGGTTTAAAACTCTGTAAAGAGTTTTTAGATAAGAACAAGGGAGAGATTTGGGCCATTAGTGAATTGGGCATTGGCTCTACTTTCTTTATCAATATTCCCTTACACAAATAAACGCCTTTATACCAATAAAAATCCCGATTGCAAGCAATCGGGATCCAAGTATAATTGAGTGTTAATCAACTTATTTTTTCTTCTCGTCTTTAGCAGCAGTTGCTTCTTCTTGTTTCAACTGACGTGTCATTACTACAGAAGCAATAGGAATACGTGGAGAGTTTAAGATTTCAATATTTGGCGTCTTAACGTCTTCAACACGAATGTTTCCGTTTAACTCTAAGTTGGTGATGTCCACTTCAATAGTAGATGTTAAATCCTTTGGAAAAGCTTTAATTTTTAAAGACTTCATCTTAGTCACCAACTTACCACCACCTTTAACACCTATAGATGTACCAGTAAACTTCAAAGGCAATGTTGCAATCACTTTTTTGTTGTCTACTAACTCTAATAAGTCTACGTGGATTAAACTGTCAGATACTTTGTCGAACTGTAGGTCTTTCAAAATACACTTGTATTTTTTTCCACCTACTGACACTTCTGCCAATTGAAATTCACCAGTGTACACTAATGGCTTAAAGGCCTTAGCTGGAGCATAGAAATTAATCTCCTCCGCACCCCCGTAAATTACACCTGGCACATTTTCTTGAGAGCGAATCTGGCGGGCGGCTTTTTTGCCATGTTCGGTCCTCAGAACACCTTCGATTGTAATTGTATTCATTGTTTTATTTTTTTGGACTGCAAAAGTAAGGAAAATCTTACTTATTGCGGCCTTTTAGCTGAGAATGTATGAAAAGACTGGTGATACTCTTGTTTTCATAGGCATTCCGGATGGCTATGGCAAACAAATCCGCTACTGAAATGGCCTTGATTTTGGCCGATTCCTGCTTTAATGGGATGGTATCGCATACAACCAGCTCTTCCAAAACACTGTTTTCGATGTTTTCATAGGCATTGCCGCTCAAAACCGGGTGGGTGATCAAGGCTCGAACGCTTCTGGCGCCCTTTTCCTTGAGCAAGCCCGCCGCTTTGGCTAGGGTGCCGCCTGTGTCGCAGATATCATCAACCAATACAATGTCTTTTCCTGTAACGTCTCCAATCACCACCATACTGGCGATTTCATTGGCTCTTTTGCGGTGCTTATCACAAATCACCATTTCTGCATTAAAATAGCTGGCAATTTCACGAACACGGTTGGTGCTGCCGACGTCTGGTGCTGCAAAAGCCAGATTTTCTAACTTCAACTGCTCTATATAAGGAATGAAAATGGCTGAACTGTCTAAATGGTCCACTGGCACATCAAAAAACCCTTGAATTTGGGCTGCGTGCAGATCCATGGTGATGATCCTGTCGGCTCCTGCCGCTTCTAATAATGTGGCAATTAATTTGGCGCCGATGGCCACACGGGGTTTGTCTTTACGGTCTTGACGGGCAAATCCATAATAAGGAATCACCGCAATGACTTTGTATGCACTCGCGCGTTTGGCCGCGTCAATCATGAGCAATAGCTCCATCAAGTTGTCTGTTGGCGCATAAGTGCTTTGCACTAAGAAAACATAATCGCCACGGATACTTTCCAAAAAAACGGGCTGAAACTCGCCGTCACTAAATTTTTGGATATTGATTTTACCGATGGTGGCCCCAAAGCGTTGTGCTATTTTCTCGGCCAATTTTTGCGAACCTGTACCAGAAAAAATTTTAACAGAAGGATTCATAATATGTGGGTAAGGCGCAAAGGTATTTAATTCAAAATGGTTTTTGTACTTTGATTTAACCAATGTTTATATTATGAGGAAATTTTCTATTAAGGATTGGGCCGTTGAAGATCAACCGCGCAAGAAGCTGATGCAAAAAGGCTCTTCAGCATTATCGAATGCCGAATTATTGACCATTTTAATTAATACGGGCAATACATTTTTCAGTGCCAACGATATTGCCAAGCATTTATTAAATGCTACCGAAAACAGTTTGCACAAACTGGCTGCACTCAGCGTTAAAGACATGGTGAATCTTAAAATTAAAGGACTCGGCGAAGCCAAAGCCATTGCCATTGCGGCTTCCCTTGAATTGGGTATCCGCAGACAAACCGATTCTATTCATAAAAAACAAGTCAGCAGCAGCAAAGACGTGGCCAGTTATTTGCAAGCCACCATGCAGTTTTTACAAAGAGAAGTATTCGCCATTGTACTACTGAACCGAGCCAATAGAATCATCCATTACGAAATCATCAGTGAGGGCGGCATCACCGGCACCGTTGCCGACCCACGCATCATTTTAAAGAAGGCTTTGGAGAACAATGCCACTGGGATTATTCTATGTCATAACCACCCTAGCGGCAACCTAAAACCCAGCCAAGCGGACGAAATGTTAACCCGTAAAATAAAAAATGCCGCTGCTTTTTTAGATATTTTGGTGACGGATCATATTATCGTGAGTCATGAAGGGTATTTCAGTTTTGCGGATGAGGGTATGCTTTAAAACATTTATGTATTATTTAAAAAGTTGCTTCATTCGCTGCCCAGTATTGCTCGAACATAAATTACCAATACATTTATAAATATCGTTAAGCAATCCTGAAATGCTCGCTCTCGCAACTTTTTAAATCATATATATATGCTGTATTTAAGTTAACTATTGAGCACAATCCTGAAATGCTCGTTCTCGGGTGATTTGATTGAATTAAACACGAGTACTTTCTTACTGAGTAGTTAAATTACCATAGTAAGGGATGTTAAAAAAAATACTAGATTTGAAATATGAAAATTGCACTTCAATATGTTAGTGATTTAAACGGCAAACCCCAAGCTGTTCAAATACCTGTTAGTGAATGGGAAAAAGTACTTTCTCGCATTCGCAAATCAGAACAAGTGCTTCAACTTAAATCAGATCTGCAAATTGCTTTTAAACAAGTTGATAAATTAAGAAAATCAAAAGCTAAAAAACAATCCTTAACTGATTTTCTAAATGAACTATAAAGTTATTCCTGTTGAGAAATTCAGAAAGGAAGCAAAACGTCTAATTAAAAAATATCCTAGCCTCAAGGATGAATTATTAGAATTAGCAAACTCCTTATCAATAGAACCCACTAAAGGAATACCCCTAGGCAGCGACACTTATAAAATAAGAATCGCTATTAAAAGTAAAGGGAAAGGAAAAAGTGGAGGCGCTCGCATCATTACCTATGTGATTACACCGCAAAAAGAAGTATACCTTTTGACCATTTATGATAAGGCAGACTTTGATACAATCGATGATAAAATTCTTCGGAGAATCATTACATTGAGAGATCCAAAGCAATAAGCCTATAAACTCCTCAGAAATGCTCGCTCTCGCAAATGAATTAATAAGAAGCGTTAATTAAGTTGGTTATCTTTTTCTTAGTGGCTTCTGAACTAAATGAATGTTTAATTGCTTCTAGGTTACACTTTTTAAAATGAGCTAAATCCCATTTGAATTGTTGGTTCAACAATTGGTATTCTGAGCTCAATGTTACATTTGATATGGTTTTGGCATCGGTATTAATACTCATTGAAACCCCATGATTGTATATTTTATCAACTGGATGGTTTTCAATTTTATCAATCACATTCGTTTGAACATTACTTGTTGGACAAACTTCAAGATGAATATCCTTGTTTTTCAAATAATTTAAAAGATTAACGTCTTCTACACTTCTTACCCCATGCCCTATTCTTTTTGGTTTAAAATGGTTTAATGTCTCCCAAACACTTTCTGCCCCCCTTGCTTCGCCGGCATGTGCAGTACAGGGTATTTTATGCTGATTTGCAAAGTCAAATGCTTTTATATGAGGCTTGATTGGAAATCCAGCCTCATCAGCAGCTATATCAAAACCAACTACATGGGTTCCTTTAAATTGCTTGACCAATTCAGCTGTTTCCAAACTTTGGGCCTCACTATAATGCCTGAGTGTACACAAAATGATTCCAGCTTCAATGCCGTATTTGTTGATCCCTTCCTCAGTAGCAGCATTTACTGCTGCTACAACTTCTGAAGCTGTTAAACCATTCATTGTATGCTGTAAGGGTGCAAATCTAAATTCAGCATAAACAATATTGTCTTCTTTTAGCTGTTTAAACAAGTCTAATGTTACTATTCGCAGTTGTTCTTTTGTCTGCATCAACTCAAAGCCCTTGATGGCTCTAGTGATATAATCAGCTAGGTCAGTGCACTTAGGTGGCGCTATAAATGATTCCTTGTACTCCTCTTGAGTAATGGTTGGCTTTAATTGCTTTACACAGTCAAAACTTAAAGAGCAATCTAAATGCAAATGCAGCTCTACTTTGGGGAGTTTTGTAAACGAGTTTTGAGCAATAGCGTTATTGAGAGAACACATAAGAATTAAAATTAGCAGATGCTTCATATTAAACTATATAAAACAAAGCTATTCGTATTGTCTTGAAATAAATAGGACATTTGTCCTATGATACTGACTAATAATCAAATTCTTGGGTTTCTAGATAAAAATTATGGCAAGGAAGAACCATTTGTGCAACTGGTTTCTTTTAAAAAGAATAAAAATATTGTAGAACAAGGAAAGTCGAACAGGTTCGTATATGTTATCAAAGAGGGTATCATCAAATGCTCAATTACTGAGGAAAACAATAAATCTTACACCTTAGAATTTTTGGGGGTGGGTGAAATTATTGGTGAAATTGAAACCCTTTTAAAATGCAAAAATCTTGCAACAATCAAATCACTTACTGATTGTGTATTGTATAAAATCGATATTGACTTTTTCAAGAAGCAATTACTCAATGATCCAAATTTTAATCATCTATTGATGGTAGAACTGGCTAGAAGATTACAAAAAACAGCTACAAGAGCATCGAGCCAACAACTCAATACACTGCAAACTTCTTTAAAAAATCTACTGTACTTACTTGACGAACAAAACGTAAAATTTAAAAAGAGTGACTTAGCAGACTATTTGGGTATTACTTTACGAAGCTTGAATAGAGAATTGAAAAACATCAATCATTCAGATTCAAAGTAATAAGTCCTTAAGACAATTACCCGAATATTATACAAAACTTGCGAGAACGAGCATTTCGGGATTGCTTAACGATATTGATAAATGCTTTGGCAATTTATATTAGAGCAATACTGGGCAGCGAGTGAAGCAATTTTTGAATAAAGCACACTTTAATTTTCTTTGAGGATCTTTCATTAAGTCTAAACCATAGTTTCGAATGACATCCACTATAACTATGGCCTTTTGTCCTCGCTCTGTGATTGCATATTCCACTTTAGGAGGTACCACTGGGTACACTTTACGGCT
>JAIXYL010000029.1 GCA_027490265.1 Sediminibacterium sp. | reverse complement strand
TTTACCAACACCAGCACTCATTCCGATATAGACCTTAAATTTTCCTCGTCTTGATTTTTTAATCAAGTCAAGAAAGTGCTGTACTGTTTGCTCTTTATCTGGCATTAGAAGGAAATTGATAAAGATGTTGCTAAAATAAAATTAGTATTCACTTGCATGCCGTCTTTTTCAAAGATTTTGTCCTTCCCAGAAAAGCCCCGGCCTTCAATGCGCCACAAGACATTATCTAAAATAAGATAATCATAATTAATTGAATATCCCCATGTTTTAAAGCCATTTGGTGTTCCAGTACTAATGATTACCCCATTTACATCACTATAATATTCTGCTCTCATAGCAATACTATTTTTAGCATTGGGGCTTATCCTTAAAATCACTACGGGAGAAAACCATGTATTATATTGACGACTACCCTTTGATTTTTGTTCTGCACCAATATCAAAACCTGTTGTTAAAGCCAATTGATTGGTCAATTGAAAGATTCCGTAAAAATTATGGAAATAACGCATTTGCTTGATACTATCCGGTTTATCATTACCAATAAAAGAACTACTGTTTAAGGTAATTTTTGAATTGGGCTTAAAAGTAAGTTGATGACCAAAAGCAGGTGTATTGTTTCCATCTACTCTTTGTATACGTTGCCATCCATTCAAAATTAACCCACTCACAAACCACTTACCGTTGTCACTGGTATAAGATATTTTAGCCCCCGATTCAAAGTAAGGTGAATTGTCTGCTAATATACTTCGCGAAAGATTCCAGCAATCTTTCCCTATGGCACTTTCAAACCCGATATGCGATGCAAAAATACCAGCATCCACCCAAAGATTTTTTTTCTTTGAAATTTTGATTCCTGCATTAGCTTCAAAAACATTTTTTAATACGCCAGGCTCAGCTGACAGGTTTGCATTCGTATATGTCCCAGTCATTAAAGCAAGGTTTGCTCTAACATGTTCTTTTTGATAAGCTGCTTTTATAAACCCTAAATTGAGGTTTACTTCATTGTGCCTATTGTGAGAATATACAAATGATGGACGAACATGATTAGATGGCTTACCAAAATCAAAACTGTAGTAAGTTTCAATATAACCGCTAAAAGTTATAGGTGATTGTGTATTTTCCGTTTGAGCAAATCCATTTACCGTAATAAAAATGGAAAATATAATCAGTAATTTTTTCATGGTTTTATTTTAAATTATCCAATGCAATATTTATTTTAAGTACATTAATTCTTTCAGTTCCTAAAATACCCAGCAATGGTTTTTCTGTATTTGTTATAATTAATTGTTGTAGGTTACCTTCCGCAATACCTCTTATTTTAGCAATGCGTTTTACCTGCACATTTGCAGCTTGCACAGAAATATGAGGATCTAATCCGCCACCACTTGCTGTGACTATATCTGATGGAATGTCTGTTTTGCTGACACCAGGATTATGTACTAAAAAGGTATCAATTCTTGCTTGAACAGTTGCAAGATAATCAGGATTAGAGGGTCCTTTATTACTACCTCCTGCACCTGCAGCATTATAATTGACTGCTGAAGGACGTGAATAAAAATAGGCATCGTTGGTAAATTGTTGGCCTATATTAACGTAATACTTTTTTTCATTGTGGGTAATGGTTTCACCTTTGCCGTTTTTGGCAGAGAATTGCGCAACACCTAATACAATTAATGTATAAACGCCTGAAAAGAATAGTAAGCAAACTAGGGTTAGCCGAATAGCTGGAAATATATTTTCTTTCATGATTATTAATAATTTAAATAAATAGTGCTACAAAAATGTCAATCAATTTTATCCCAATGAATGGTACAATTACACCACCTAAACCATAAATCAATAAGTTTCTTCTGAGCAATGCACTTGCGCCTATTGGCTTGTATGCAACTCCTTTTAATGCTAATGGAATCAGCAAAGGAATAATAATCGCATTAAAAATAACAGCAGATAAAATAGCACTTTCAGGTGAATGTAATTTCATGATATTTAATCCTTGCAATGCCGGAATAGAAGCAATGAATAATGCAGGAACAATGGCAAAATATTTTGCCACATCATTTGCAATACTAAAAGTGGTAAGTGTTCCTCTTGTCATTAATAGTTGTTTGCCTATTTCAACTACTTCAATCAGTTTTGTAGGATCGTTATCCAAATCCACCATATTACCAGCTTCTTTAGCAGCTTGTGTACCACTATTCATCGCAACACCTACGTCAGCCTGTGCTAGTGCTGGTGCGTCATTGGTGCCGTCACCCATCATGGCAACCAATCTTCCTTCACTCTGCTCTTTGCGGATATAGTTCATTTTATCTTCTGGTTTTGCTTCCGCAATAAAATCATCTACACCAGCTTTTTCAGCAATATACTTGGCCGTTAAAGGGTTATCACCAGTAACCATTACTGTTTTAATGCCCATTTTACGTAGTCTTTCAAATCTTTCACTAATGCCAGGCTTAATGATATCTTGTAATTCAATCACACCAATTACATTTTCATTTTGTGCCACAACAAGGGGGGTACCGCCATTATTAGAAATAATTTTTACCTGTTCAGCTGTTTCAGATGGAAAAGGATTACCAGCATGTTCACAAAGTTGTTTGATAGCATCTGATGCACCTTTTCGTATCCTAATATTGTCAAATTCAACACCAGAGCTTCTGGTTTCTGCTGTAAATTTTATGAAACGCGGATTGTCTATTTTATAACTTAAAGGATTAATCCCTGCTAGTTCAATGATGGATTTACCCTCGGGCGTTTCATCAGACATTGAACTTAATACAGTTGCTCTAATAAATTCTTTTTCATCAATACCATTAGCGGGGTAAAATTTGGTTGCTTTTCTGTTGCCAATAGTTATTGTTCCGGTTTTATCTAACAATAAAACATCAATATCGCCCGCTGTTTCTACAGCTTTACCACTTTTGGTAATCACATTTGCCCTTAATGCCCTATCCATACCTGCAATACCAATAGCAGATAATAAACCCCCAATGGTTGTAGGTATAAGGCAAACAAATAAGGCAATAAATGCTGAAATAGTAATGGGAGTTTGAGCATAATCCCCAAATGGCTTAAGTGTAACCGTTACTATAATAAACACTAGAGTAAAACCAGCTAGTAAAATAGTCAATGCGATTTCATTAGGTGTTTTTTGTCTTGACGCACCTTCTACTAAAGCAATCATTTTATCAAGAAAGCTTTCACCAGCTTCGGTGGTTACCTTAACCTTTATTCTGTCCGATAAAACCTTCGTTCCTCCAGTAACACTGCTCTTGTCGCCACCTGCCTCACGAATCACTGGAGCACTTTCACCTGTAATTGCACTCTCATCAATAGTGGCTAATCCTTCTACAATTTCACCATCTGAAGGAATAATGTCTCCTGCTTCGCATAAAAAAAGATCGCCTTTTTTTAATTGGGAAGATGGAACAATCTTAATTTCATTCACATAAATGTCGCCAACGGCTTGTATCCATTTTGCAGGCGTTTCTTCCCTTGTTTTACGAAGGCTATCAGCCTGCGCTTTACCTCTTGCTTCAGCAATTGCTTCAGCAAAATTTGCAAATAACAAGGTAATAAAAAGTACCGCTGTAACGATGATATTATAAGTAAGTGTACCCTGATTGGTTTCGCCTGTTATAATCCAAATACATACACCTGCCATTACCAATGTACCAATCCAAACAGTGAACATAACAGGATTGCGAAACATTTTTGCCGGACTTAGTTTGATAAAGGATTGTTTCAACGCTTCTTTGACCAATGAAGATTGAAACAGTTTATTATTTGAACTTTGTTTCATGTTTAATCTGATTAATAGATTGAAAAATATTCTGCAATTGGCCCTAATACTAATGCAGGGAAAAATGATAATGCCGCAACTATTGCAATAACCGCAAATACCATCAAGCCAAATGTTGCAGTATCTGTTTTTAAGGTACCTGCACTTTCGGGAATGAATTTTTTATTGGCAAGAATACCAGCAATAGCAACAGGGCCAATGATTGGTAAATACCTTGCGAGTAGCATTACAATACCACAAGCAATATTCCAAAAAGGTGTGTTATCGCCTAAACCTTCAAATCCACTACCGTTATTTGCACTAGACGAAGTGAACTCATATAACATTTCACTAAAGCCATGATACCCCGGATTATTTAACCATCCAGCATATACTTCAGGATTACTTGCATATAAATGGCTTGCTATAGCAGTACTAACCAATATTAGAAATGGGTGCAGCAATGCTATAATCATGGCGATCTTCATTTCCTTAGCTTCAATCTTTTTACCTAAAAACTCTGGTGTTCTTCCCACCATTAAACCACTGATAAAAACAGCTAGAATGATGAAGATGTAGAAATTTAAAAAGCCTACACCAACACCTCCATAAAAACAATTAATCATCATGCCAAGTAAGGTATTCATTCCGGAAAGCGGTGTAAGACTATCGTGCATGGCGTTAACAGAACCATTGCTAGTTACTGTTGTATTGATTGCCCAATATGCAGATGCTGCAGATCCAAATCGTACTTCTTTACCTTCCATGCTACCCATTGGTTGAGCTATGCCCATTTTTGAAATGGCAGGATTACCATTCATTTCATTTATCACCGTTGGAACCAACAAAAGCAAAAAACCAATAGTCATAACCCCAAATATGGTCCATGCCAGTTTTTTCCTTTTTAATACAAACCCCAAAGCAAAAATCATTGCTATAGGAATTAAGAAAATAGATATGGTTTCAATGATATTGGTGAAATAACTTGGGTTTTCTAAGGGATGTGCAGAGTTAGGACCAAAAAACCCACCTCCATTAGTACCTAATTGTTTGATTGCAACAAAAGCGGCAACTGGTCCACGACTTACTTGCACAGTGTCTCCTTGAAGATTAGTAATAGTGTCTTTACCTTCAAAAGTCATTGGTGTTCCATTAAACACCAACAACAGCGCTACCACTAATGCAATGGGAAATAAAATTCTTGTACTAGTTCTTACAAACAAAAAATAAAAATTTCCTAATTTATCCGTGGTCCTTTCTTTCATAGCAAAGAACACCACAGCCGCAATTGCAATACCACAGCTTGCACTAATAAATTGCCAGAGCATCAAGATAAGTTGCCCTAAATAAGACAAGCCGGTTTCGCCTGAATAGTGTTGTAAGTTGGTGTTGGTAATAAAACTGACTGCTGTATTAAAAGCTAAATCGCCACTCATTGATGGATTGCTATCAGGATTGAGTGGCAACCAACTCATATTTGTTAATATAAACATGGTCAACAAAAACCAAATAAAATTAATGCTGAGCAAAGCCATTAAATGTTGCTTCCAGTTCATTTGTTTACTACTATCAATCCCACTGATTTTGTAGAACAGTTTATCCAATGGATTGAAAATGGTATCCAGCCATGTTTTATCATTGCTAAATACTTTACCCATGTACCTGCCTAAAGGAATGGCCATTAATAGCACTGCAGCATACATTAAAATAATTCCAAGAATTTCTGTGTTCATGCTTTAAAATTTTTCTGGTTTTACCAATACATAACACATATAAGCAAAAACGCCGATGGCTACGATAAATAGAACGATCATATAATTATAATTTTTCAAAGTATTTAATGACTAAAAAATGATGTTTAGTATGCTATAAGAATGGCAAGGACTGTGCCCAATCATTACAATTAAGCAAAAGACAATACCAGTAAGGATTGTAGCAATTTTAGCGTAGACCGGAAAAAATAAACCCTTTCATTTTGAAAGGGTGAATCCTATCGTTTTGATAGCATCTTAACTAATTTTGTACTCTTCTAACTTCCGATACAAGGTTGTTAAGGCAATATTGAGTAAACGGGCAGTTTCTGTTTTGTTACCATTTGTATAATTCAATACCTTTTGAATATGGATTTTCTCTGCACTTGCTAAGTCAAAAGCTGAGAGTATTTTATCTTTATAAAGCAGCGTGCTATTATTTTGCAAATCCATTGGCAAACTATCTACTGTCAATTCTTCGCTGTCGTTTAAAATGACGCTGCGTTCAATTACATTTTTTAGTTCACGAATATTCCCTTTCCAGGAATGTTGCTTCAGTGCTTCAAGATATAATTTTGAAATACCCGAAATCTTCTTATTGGTTTTTTGTGCAAATGTTTGCAAAAAATGAATACACAAATCTTCAATATCAACAATTCTTTCTCTTAAAGCGGGTAATGCAATTTGAAAAACAGCAATTCGATAAAATAAATCTTCTCTGAAAGTACCCGCCTCAATTTCTTTTTGCAAATCTCTATTCGTAGCAGCAATAAAGCGGATATTGGTTTTAGTTGTTTTACTATCCCCCACTTTTAAAAACTCGCCAGTTTCTAAAACACGCAACAATTTAGTTTGCAAGTCTAATGGCATTTCCCCAATCTCATCTAAGAAAACAGTTCCATTATTGGCTTCTTCAAAAATGCCTTTGGTCTCTTTTATAGCGCCTGTGAATGCCCCTGCTTTATGCCCGAACAATTCATTTTCCAACAGATCTTTACTGAATGCGGCGCAATTAACTGCTACAAAATGCTGTTTGCTTCTATTACTATTGTTGTGAATGGCCTGAGCAAAAACTTCTTTACCAGTACCCGTTTCACCAGTAAGCAAAACCGTTGCATTGGTTACTGCAACCTTTTTTGCAGCATCAATTGCTGCTTTAATTGTTTTTGATTTTCCGATGATATTTCCAAAAGAGTGCTTGTTACCAAGCTGTTTTTCTAACTGTAACACGCGTTTTGCCAACACGACTTTTTCAGTTGCTTTGTAAAGCAAGGGAATGATCTTATTGTTATCATCCCCTTTTGTAATATAATCGAAAGCACCATTCTTTATGGCTTGCACACTATCAGGAATATTTCCATAAGCTGTGAGTAAAATAATTTCTGTTGCAGGATATTTATCCTTGATAATTTTTGATAATTCAACTCCGCTGCTATCAGGCAATTTTACATCACAAATGATCACATCAATGTCATTGGTTTCTAATTTCTGTAAGCCTTTTTTAGCATCAGCAGCTTGCACAACTTCAAAACCTTCTAAACTAATAATTTTAGAAAGAAGGCTTCTAAGTTTTTCTTCATCATCAATGATTAATACTTTGTTCACTATAAAAGAATTAGTATCCTATGAATCACAAAGATAAAGCTATTGGTTTGTAAGAATTTGAAGTTATGGATTAGAAAGACAATTGAACAAAAAAACCCGGCAATTGCCGGGCATATTCAACAACTAAAAAATTATTGATTGGGTTGGGGTGTATACCGCAAATAAGGCTTCACCACTTTAACACCTTTTGGAAACCGCTTAATTGCATCTTCAGTACTTACTGCAGGAACAACAATGACATCTTCCCCTTCTTTCCAATCAGCAGGCGTTGCTACGCTATATTGCGCAGTCAATTGCAAAGAATCAATTACACGCAATACTTCATCAAAGTTTCTGCCAGTGGACGCAGGATAGGTAATCATCAATTTTACTTTTTTATCAGACCCAATAATAAATAAAGATCGAACCGTAAAAGTTTCTGAAGCATTGGGATGAATCATATCGTATGCATGGGCAATATGTCTGTCTTCATCAGCTATAATGGGAAAATCTACATGGGTATGTTGCGTTTCATTAATATCACCAATCCATGCAGCATGCTTTTCTAAGCTGTCTACACTGAGCGCCAAAACCTTCACGCCTCTTTTGTCAAATGCAGCTTTTAACGATGCCGTTCTGCCTAATTCAGTGGTACATACGGGCGTAAAATCGGCCGGGTGCGAAAACAAAACGCCCCAATCATTGCCCAAATATTCATAAAAATCAATCGTGCCAATACTGGTTTGTGCAGTAAAATTAGGTGCGATATCGCCAAGTCTTAAAGCCATTTGAAATCATTTAGGCCATAAAGATACATTAATCCTACTAATTTAGTAGACTAATATTTATCCTGCAGGTGGATTGTCTTTTTCAGGGGCCCTAACAGTACGCGCTTTTTGCAAAGACTGTTTGCCAAATTTATTTTTGACAGCATCAATGGCTTTGTATAAATCGGCTTTTTTATCTGCTTCGTCAAACAAAGAACCCTGCAACACATGCGATGTTAATTCAGACAAACGCACACCCAACAAGCGAATGGGCTGCCCTTTCTGGTAAAGCTTGTGAAATAAATCGATGGCAATAGGAATCAACTCATCGTCTCTTAATGTATAGCTAATGCTGGTTTGTTTAGACGTTGTATCAAAATTGGGATAACGAATTTTAACAGCGATACAGCCAGTTAATTTGCCATCTTGTCTTAATTCATACGCCACTTTTTCTGTCATGCGCACCAACTCACTCAATAAAAAATCAATATCGGTTTTGTTTTCTTCAAAGGTATTTTCAGTGGAAATAGATTTAGACTCATGATAAGGTTGTACAATGCCCTCATGAATGCCTTGCGATTTTTTCCAAAGATCAGCCCCTGATTTACCCAACACCTGTTCTAACAAAGCCAATGGCGTTACACTCAATTGTTCAATGGTATAAATGCCCATCTGATTCAACTTACTGTGCAAAGCTTCTCCTACCCCAGAAAATTTATTGACGGGCAATGGGGCTAGAAATGCTTTTTCCATGCCAGGTTGCACAAATAAATAGCCATTGGGCTTGGCTTCATCAGTGGCAATTTTGGCAACCATTTTATTACTGGCCAAACCAAAAGAAATGGGCAACCCAGTTGTGTCAATGATCTCATTTCTTAAATCAATGGTCCATTGATACGGATCAAAAAACTTATCCATACCAGTTAGGTCTATATAAAATTCATCAATTGAGGCTTTTTCAAATAAGGGGGCTTTGGCTGCAATAATATCGGTCACCCATCTAGAATATCGGCTGTATTCGCCTCGGGTACCTTTTACCAAAATAGCGTGTGGGCAAAGCTTCATGGCCGTTTTCATTGGCATGGCGCTGCGCACACCAAATTTTCTTGCCTCATAACTACAGGTAGTTACAACACCTCTATCAGCACTGCCACCAACAATCACCGCTTTCCCTTTTAAGCTGGGATTGTTCAACATTTCTACGCTCACAAAAAAAGAGTCGAGATCTAAATGTGCAATATAACGTTGAGGGCTTTGCATAGATGGATTATAATCCCCGATAAATATCCAACAAGCCGTCGGGTAAAGTCACGTATACTTCTTTGGCAACCCGATCAATTTTATCAAGGGTTTCAGCATGCAATGGAATTAAGGCTTCATTGCCTTCTAATGTAACCCGCAACAAAACTTGGTGGGGTTGTTCAATCACTTCTTCTATTGGCCCTAAATTTTCATCCTCATCCGTAATAACGGTATACCCTAATAAAGAAATGGGCGCGTCTTTACCAGCCAGTTGTCTAAAGTCGGCATCCAATAACCATACAGGTTTCGCGGTAAATCTTGCAGCCATTTCTTTGGTGTTGATGCCTTCTAATTTTACAAAAGTTTCGTCGTTGTCCTTTGCCTTTGCAGATTCTAAAAAATAAGGAATGTAGGATCCTTTGGTTTCTTCAACAAACAAGGCAGTGGCACCTTTCAAGGTAGATTTCTTACCCAAAGAGTGCTTCAAAATCAATTCACCTTTCACACCAAAAACGGCCACTAATTTTCCTATATGGATGTATTCCTTCATGCTTGCAAGTTACTAAATGAATAGGGATAATGAAAAAGGGTCCAGACAACTGGACCCTCAAACATTTGTATGCATTCAAACAATTATGCTTCAGCTGGAGCAGAAGCTTCAGTTGATTCAGCTGATTCAGCAGCAGCTTCTTGTTTTTCTTCTACTTTTTTAACCACAGGCACATAGGCTTTTTTAGCACTTTGTTGGCTCTTGTGATCGCTGTTTCTGCGTGTGATGTTTGCTTCATGACTGTTGTGCCATTCTTGGAACTTAGTCATTGCAGTTGCATCATCAAACAAACCTAATTTAACACCACGTAATAGGTGTTTCAAGTACAATACTCCTTTGAAAGAAAGGATTCTGCGAACAGTGTCAGTAGGCTGAGCACCTTTGTTAAGCCACTCTAAAGCTTTTTGACGATCTAACTGAATGCTTGCAGGTACAGTTAACGGGTTGTAAGTTCCAATTTTTTGGATGAACTTACCATCTCTTGGTGCACGAGCATCGGCTACTACTATAAAGTAGAAAGGACGCTTTTTACTTCCGTGTCTTTGAAGTCTCATTTTTACTGCCATCTTAAATAGACATTTAAAGGCGTTATTAAATAGGGTTAATCCTGGTAGAAACCAGGAGTGCAAAACTACTATATTCTCAATAATAATCCAAAGATTAACGTCTCATTCCAGGAAAACGCCCACCCATTGGCATATTATTCATCATTTTCATCATTTGTTTCATTTGCTCAAACTGCTTCATAAAGGCATTGACTTCTTGTAAATCCTTCCCAGCACCTTTGGCAATTCTGGCCCTTCTAGAAGGGGTTAAGCTATCAGGGTTGGCGCGCTCAAAAGGGGTCATAGAACTGATCATGGCTTCAATCCCCTTGAATGCATCGTCTTTAATATCAATGTCTTTAACCGCTTTGCCAACACCGGGAATCATGCCCATCAAATCTTTCAGGTTACCCATCTTTTTGATTTGTTGTAATTGATCTAAGAAATCCTGAAAATCGAATTGATTTTTTCGAATTTTCTTTTCCAATTTTTTGGCTTCAACTTCATCAAATTGGGCTTGCGCTTTTTCTACCAAAGTAGTGATATCCCCCATGCCCAAAATTCTTTGTGCCATCCTTTCGGGATAAAACACATCCAGGGTCTCCATTTTTTCGCCACTGCTTACAAACTTGATGGGTTTGTCTACCGTGTATTTAATAGACAAAGCAGCACCACCTCTGGTATCACCATCCAATTTGGTTAATACCACACCAGTGAAATTTAAGCGATCGTTAAAGGCTTTGGCAGTGTTCACCGCATCTTGCCCAGTCATGGAATCAACCACAAATAAAATTTCAGTTGGCTGAACCGCAGCTTTAATATTGGCTACTTCAGTCATCATGACTTCATCAATGGCCAAACGACCAGCCGTATCAATGATGACCACATTTTTATTGGTGGCTTTGGCTTCTTTAATGGCGTTTAGGGCGATGGATACTGCATCTTTATTCTCACGCTCGCTGTAAATGCTGACCCCAATTTGCTCAGCCAGCACGGTTAACTGATCAATCGCTGCAGGGCGGTAAATATCTGCCGCTACAACCAATGGGCTCTTGCCTTTTTTGGTTTTTAAGTAATTGGCTAATTTACCCGTGAACGTGGTTTTACCACTACCTTGTAAACCAGCAATCAAAATCACGGCAGGTCTGCCTTCGGCTTCAAATACAGACTCTTGGCCACCCATCAATTCGGTCAACTCGTCTTGCACAATTTTGACCATTAATTGACCAGGGCTAATGGCATTGAGCACTTTGGCCCCAACCGCTTTATCCTTTACTTTATCGGTAAATTCTTTGGCAATTTTAAAGTTAACGTCGGCGTCTAACAAAGCCCTACGAATATCTTTTACCGTATTGGCAATATTGAGTTCGTTGATTCTGGCTTCACCCTTTAAATTCTTAAACGCCGATTCTAATTTCTCTGATAAATTCTGAAACATAATGACCTACTGATTGATGAACAGGCTGCAAATATACTAGCTTGGACAATTTAGACGGATGCCTTATTTTTATATTACCAATATTATTATATGAAATTCCTTACTATTCTATGTTTATTCGTGGCACTTAATTGCCAAGCTCAGGTAGTGCAACAAAAGCACTTAAAAATCACCGAAAAATCTATTGTAAAAGACGTAAATGGTACCGTATACCCTTATAACGTTTGGACGCAACTAATGCAAACCGGCAATTTCAGTTTAAAACCAACTTCACTATCCAACCCAAAAGATGAATACATTATATATGAATTAACCGAAAAAGAAAAAGAAGCAATGTATGAACGAATGCCAAAACCAGCCGAATCCCCATACTTTGTTACAGGTCAACCATTCGGCAAATTAAAGACCACGGATATAGAACGCAATAAAATTAACCTTCAAGAGATGAAGGGCAAAGTAGTAGTCATTAATTTTTGGTTCATCAATTGCCCACCCTGCAGAAAAGAAATACCCGAACTCAATAAATTGGTAGAAAAATACAAGGACAACAAAGACGTTGTGTTTATAGCGATTGCATTAGACGACAAATACGATTTGAAAGAATTTTTAAAAACAACCCCATTCAATTATTCCATTGTAGATAGCGGTAGTTGGATTGCATCGCAGATGGGCATTAAAGGATTTCCCACAAACGTAGTGGTAGACCAAGAAGGTAATGTACAATTTCATGCCGACGGATACAGTTTGGCCATACCAAAATGGATTGACAAAACCATTGATGCTTTGCTCGATAAAAATGTGCCCAATACTCAGCCTAAATAATATTTTAGTTGTGTAGACCGATTGGCAGCGCGGAGTTTATTGATGGCTTTGTCTTTTATTTGACGTACTCTTTCGCGGGTTAAATTAAAGCGGGATCCAATGTCTTCTAAACTGAGTGCTCGATCAACCCCAATACCAAAAAAGAAACAAAGTACTTTTTTTTGACGGTCGGTTAGTGTACCCAAGCTTCTTTCTATTTCAATATGCAAGGACTCATGAAAAGCCATTTGCTCATCCGTTGGTTTGGCATTGGTATTTTCAATAAGGTCAATCATGGTCATGTCTTCTCCTTCACTGATTGGCGCGTCCATGCTCACATGTCTAAACCCAGCTTTCATGGTAGTTGTCACTTCTTCAATAGGCAATTCTAAATATTCTGAAATTTCATAAGCTGAGGGTTCTCTTTCATACGCTTGTTCAAGTAATTGATAAGCTTTGCTGATGCGATTGGTTAAACCCACTTTATTCAAGGGCAGTCTTACAATTCTGCTTTGCTCTGCTAAGGATTGAAGGATGCTCTGTCTTATCCACCACACCGCATATGAAATGAATTTAAACCCCTTGGTTTCATCAAATCGCATGGCGGCTTTGATCAACCCTAAATTGCCTTCATTAATTAAATCGGCTAATCCAAGCCCTTGGTTTTGGTATTGTTTGGCTACAGAAACCACAAAGCGCAAATTGGCTTTGATTAAACGGTCTAATGCTTTGGTATTGCCTGCCTTAATTTGAGCCGCCAACTGTACTTCTTCTTCGGGTTCAATCAGTTCTACTTTACCAATTTCTTGTAAATACTTTTCTAGACTCTGCGATTCTCTATTAGTAATCGACTTGGTTATTTTGAGTTGGCGCATACCCATAACAACTAGATTAAGTTTGATAAAAAATGAACTTACCTAATTTAACATTTTCCACAGTTTTCAAAAAATTATTTGATAACAATTTGATAATAAGCGTTTTAAACTAATAATTGTTTTTTTATTCAACCGTTTATACGGTTAAAATCTGGTTTTCATAAAAAAACATTTGGGTAATAGGTATTATTTAATATCATTGCACATACCTAGATGGTAAAAGCGTAATAATGAGTAAGAAGCAACTATTTACATTAGAATTCCCGGTTAGATGTTCTCCAGTTATTTTATATGAATTTTTAGCCTCTCCGGCAGGTTTACAGGAGTGGTTTGCAGATAAGGTAGATGAGTGGGAGAATGTATACAGTTTTTCATGGGACGGTGGTGTGCCAGAAAAAGCAGAAGTATTGGATAAAGAAGAGAATAAATTCATTCGATTCCGTTGGTTACACAGCGACAAGAACGAATATTTCGAGTTCAAAATTGAAAAAACTGAAATCTCCAATCAAACCATTTTGGTGATTAAAGATTTTGCTGAAAAAAGTGAAATCAAGGACCAGAGCCAGTTATGGGGTTACCAAACCAAGGAACTCTTCCATCGTTTGGGCTCTTAATAATCGGTTAAGATGGTCAGTATTTTTTTAAACTGATTGGTCATAAATAATTCAATATCATCCCACTCTTCCAGTGGGATTTTTTTTGCCAGTTTCAGAAAAGGCAACATGGTCACACTGTAGCCATTCCAATCCTGAATAGACAGATAATTGCTTTTGTCAAAATGATGTTGCCAAGGATCTTGCCCAACACCAATAAACCAATCTTTGGTTTCTACCCCATATTTACCATACAATTGGAAATAGCGATCAACAGATGGCCCAAACTTTGCCAAATACTGGCCTTTTAAAATCAAATGAATGCTGCAATGGTTGCCCCACCAAAAAAATGTGCGAATGGCAAATATATCTGCATCGTTAAACCAGCGCGGAAAATCGAGCATCAGATAAGGCAATAACTGGTATTGCTCGCCCTTAGAGATCTTGGGAGGAATATCAAAAACAGGGATGTCAGCAAAAGCAGGATGCTGCGGATACTCAAGCCTGTATTGATTGGCCAAGGCACTGAACAGATCATTCACTTTCTGAATAATATGGTTCTTTGTTAAAATCCAGTCGGCATTATTAACCAGTTCCAGTTCCTTTGGTGAAAGTGTTACTTTTGCAGGGCTCATACAGCAATATTAAGACAGCTATTGTGATAAAAAAACTAGATATACTGATTATACGGTCATTTATAGGACCCTTTATAGCTGCCTTTGCCATTTCTTTATTCGTACTAACCATGCAATTTTTTTGGTTGTACATAGATGATTTGGTAGGGAAAGGATTAGACTTTGTAACCGTCATGAAACTGGTTGGGTTGGTCGCTTTGTTTTGGGTACCGATGGCATTGCCCTTGGCCTTGTTGTTTTCAGCCATTATGACTTTTGGCAATCTGGGAGAAAAATTTGAATTGGTGGCCATTAAAGCAGCAGGTATTTCATTGACCAGATTCATGCGCCCCCTTTTGATTTTCACCTTCTTTGTTTGCGGCGTTGCTTTTTTATTTGCCAATAATATTATTCCCGTAACGCAATTAAAATTATCAGCACTTAAGTACGATATCATTGTATCCAAACCCTCTATTGATATTAAAGAGGGGGTGTTCTACGATAAAATTGATGGATTCATTATCAAGTTGGGCAAGAAAGAAAAAAACGACAGCATCATTCACGATGTGGTCATTTTTGAAAGAGGCTATTATTTACAAGACAATATGATGGTGGCTGAAAGTGGCGTCATGCGTGTGTCTAAAGACAAACAATTTTTAGAATTCATCTTAAAGAATGGTTGGCGCTATCAAGAGAAAGGCCCAAGAGGCGATATCAATACAGAGTTCACCAGAATGGGCTTTAAAGAATATAAAAAAGTATTCGACCTGAAAAGTTTTCAAATGAATAAAACAGAAGACTCTGCATTTTATGACCCCAAAATGTTGAGCCTGCGTCAATTAAATGTGGCCATTGATTCATTAGAACATATTGATACGTTTTACGCCAAGAAAGCCAAATTAGAAGTCAGCCCATATTTAAGATTTGCAAGATTTTCAGATACTGGATGGGTGAAAATTGCCAAACAATTGCCATCGGTTAGACCCTCCAAATTATTTCCAGACAGTTTGAATCAGCAATTAACCGATGCAGCAGCCAATCAATTGGCCACTGTAAAAGGATCAGTATCTGTGATGGCAGAAGATTATAAAGCCAAATATTTATCCATGCAATTACACGAAATTGAATGGCATAAAAAATTCACTTTATCGGTGGCATGTTTGGTCATGTTTTTAATTGGTGCGCCATTAGGGTCCATTATTCGTAAGGGGGGATTGGGCACGCCGATGGTATTTGCCATCGTATTCTTTGTGTTGTTTCACTTGCTCAATACATTCGGTGAAAAATTTGTTCGATCAGGACAAACCAATGCCATCATAGGTATGTGGCTCAGCACATTTATTCTGGTACCCATCAGTGCATTTTTGATTTACAAAGCCATGCACGACTCGCAATTGTTTAACCAAGAATTCTACTACCGCAATTTCAAAGGGCTACGCCAATTTTTGGCTACCTTCAAGCGAACTAAAGATAAAAGCCATGACGCAATACAATAGAAGACAGTTCATCAAGCAGGGAAGCCAAGCTACATTGGCTGCAGGCGTTGGCATGAGTATTTTACCAAACATAGCAAGCGCTGAGATTGTAAACACTTATGCGCAACAACCATTGCCATACGCTTACAATGCATTGGAACCCTATATTGATGCCACTACCATGGACATCCATTACAATAAGCATGCAGCCGCATATGCCAAAAATTTAGCAGAAGCCTGTGCTGCAGAAAATGTAAATACCCAAACCGTTTCATTAGACAATTTGATGCAATCCATTGGCAAGTATTCAGCAAAAATGCGCAACAATGGTGGTGGTCATTTCAACCATGAATTTTTTTGGAAATGCATGAAACCGGGCAGTACTGGTGGACCTAATGGAAAACTATTGACAGCCATCCAACAATCATTTGGTTCAGTAGATGGATTCAAAACCAAATTTGCAGATGCAGCTAAAAGTCGTTTTGGAAGCGGCTGGGCTTGGCTAGTGCAAACGCCCAATGGCCAATTGGTTTGTGGGTCAACACCCAATCAGGATAATCCATTAATGGACATCAGCGAACTCAAGGGCAAGCCATTGTTAGGATTAGACGTATGGGAACACGCGTATTATTTAAAATACCAAAACAAACGTCCAGACTATATTACCAACTGGTTCAATTTAGTAGATTGGAATTTTGTAGCAACACAATTTGTATCATAAAAATAATCAAACATGAAAGTTCAGGTAAATTGGAAAGAAGCATTGGCTTTTGATGCAATCGGAGAAGATGGTCATACCGTAAGAATAGATACCAGTGTAGAAAATGGCGGATTAAACAGCGGCATGAATCCCAAGCGTTTGTTATTGGCTTCGCTTTGTGGGTGTAGTGCAATTGATGTGATTGAGATTCTGAATAAAATGAAAGTGGCTTTTACCAAATTAGAAGTGACCGCTGAAGCAGACCAAACAGATACGGTTCCAAAAACCTTTACCCATATAGATTTGGTGTATCATTGCGATGTACAAGCTGAAGATGAAGACAAACTCAAGCGAGCTGTGTCTTTATCAATGGATAAATATTGCGGTGTATCGGCCATGCTTGCAAAGCATTGCCCAATCAATTACAGTACTAAATTGATCTAGCTGAATTTAGCAATCCAATTGCGGATCACTTTGTAAGCGAAAAGATATTTCAAAAATAAAAGCATACTGTATTTAAACGACAGCCAGTTAATGTCTAATACCAGTGCGCCCCAAGCTTGCTTTAACGCCGCTTCGGTGTCGTTTAATTCATGATACACTTTATGAGAGAGTTGTGCAAAGTGTTGAGAGAAATATTTCTTAGACATGGCATTCACTTCATCTCTTTCATCAAGCGGTAAGTAAGCTCGGATGATGCCAATAATTTTGGTAACGTCTTCAATATTCTTTCCGCTTTTGAGTGCTTCAGAATGGAGCGCTTTACCATGAATTCTAAAATTGGCCAGCACTTTGGGTACATAAGCCAATTCAGCGTGGGCGGCAATGCGAACGGTCATTTCCCAAAACTCCCCATGCTCTGCCCCAAAAAAGCTGCCTAATTTCTCATAGGTAGTGCGTTTAACCACCATGGCAGAAGGTTCAGTGTTTTGTCTTAATGCCACCGATTTAACCCAATTCTTGAGCAAGCCTCTTTCTTTGGAAATCGGTTGATGCTTCCAAATAGGTGTTCCCCGCTCATTGATGTATTGAAATTCTGTAAATGCAGCGCCAACTCTAGGGAACTCATTAAACAATGCCAAAATTTCGTCATAAAAACCAGGCATGACGTAATTGTCGCCGTATAACAAATGAATGTATTTGCCCCTAGAGAGCTTAATACAGGTTTCTAAATTTCTTAAGCGCCCAACCTTGCTTGGCTGTCTAAAGTAGCCAATACGCCCCTTCCCCGTGTCTTTAACCAATTGTTCAACGTCGCCATCGATGCTGGCATCGTCTACCACCATCAATTGCATATTGCCTAAGCCTTGGTCTAATTCTAAAACAGCTAATAGCGTAGTGTTTAAATAAACGTAAGTATTGTCAACGGCAATCATCACCGACCAAACAGGTTGATCGGTTTCATCATGCAGCGGAGCAATTAGAGGCGGCCTTGAAGGTATTCTCTCTCTTAGTTCTGGTTTACGCATTTCGGGGGTTAATGTTCCAAATAATTTACCCTAATTTGGATGACGAAATTACGCAAAAATGCTGAATCCCCACTAAATAGGGTTTTATGTACCAAACAAAACAAAATTTTCTGGTTCAGAAGTGGGTAACTGCATTGAGTGTGGTGCTTTTTGTGATTAAAATAACCGCCTACTATTTAACCGCATCCTTGGCCATTTTATCGGATGCCTTGGAGAGTATCGTGAATATTGTAGCGGGTTTTATTGGATTATACAGCTTGTATGTAGCTGCAAAACCAAGAGACGAGGATCACCCTTATGGCCATGGAAAAGCTGCCTTTATCTCAGCAGCGGCAGAGGGCAGTTTAATTATTGCAGCAGGTATACTCATCATTTATGAGACCATTGTAAACATGCTCAGCAACGAAACCGTTAAGTCGTTGGATCAGGGCATTTGGTTAGTAGGGATTACAGCTGTGGTCAATTACCTAGCCGGCGCATATTGCATCAGGATTGGCAAAAGAAATAATTCATTGGCATTAGAAAGCAGTGGCAAGCATTTGCAAATTGATACCTATTCAACCGTGGGGGTTTTATTGGCCGTGGTGCTGATGTATTATACCCAATTGCTTTGGATAGACAAAGCCATTGCCTTTTTATTAAGTGGTTGGATCATGTACAATGGCTATACCATTTTAAGGAAATCACTCGCGGGGATCATGGACGAAGCAGATGAACAGATGCTCAAAACATTTATCACGGTGTTGAATCAATCCAAGCAAACCAATTGGATTGACTTCCACAATTTAAGGGTAATCAAATATGGCGACCTTTTGCATATTGATGGTCATTTAACCGTGCCTTGGTATTTGAATATTCATGAAGCACATGTAGAAATAGATGCCCTTTCTCAATTAATCAAGACCCATTTTGGCGATGCCATTGAACTTTTTGTTCATACCGATGGATGTTTGCCGTTTAGTTGCGCCATATGCACCAAAGCGGATTGTACTGTGCGCGTGCATCCATTTGAAGCACAATTAGATTGGACCCTTGAAAATGTGGTCTCCAATCAAAAACACAGTATTGCCAAGCAGGGCTAAAATAGGTAACTTGCAGGCCTAAATGAACAAATGTTATGGAGCGTTGGAAACAATACCAAACGGCCAACCAAGACCGTTTTTTATCAGAACTGATTGCATTATTAAAAATACCCAGCATCAGCGCAAGGTCTGAACACAAAGCAGACATGTTGCATTGTGCAGAAGTGGTGAAACAAAGTTTGATGGATGCTGGTGCAGATACGGTGACCATTTATCCAACCCCAGGCCACCCCATTGTATATGGCGAAAAAATAGTAGACCCTAATTTACCCACAGTTTTGGTGTATGGACACTATGATGTGCAACCAGCTGATCCACTAGAATTATGGCATAGTGGGCCATTTGAGCCTGTCATCAAAGATGGTAAAATATATGCGCGTGGATCTGCAGATGATAAAGGTCAATTTTACATGCATGTAAAAGCGTTGGAAACATTTTCTAAAACCGATTCATTTTGCACCAATATTAAATTTTTAATTGAGGGAGAGGAAGAAATTGGGAGCCCTAATTTATCTGACTTTGTAAAAGCCAATAAAGCGCTTTTAAAAGCAGATGTTATTTTAATATCAGACACGTCCATGTTGAGTATGGAAAATCCTTCCATTGATATTGGTGTTAGAGGGTTAAGTTATATTGAAATAGAGATTACAGCTGCGAATCGAGATTTGCACAGTGGTGTTTATGGCGGCGCAGTGGCCAACCCCATCACTATTTTGGCACAAATGATTGCGTCTTGTCATGATGCAAACAATCATATTACTATTCCAGGTTTTTATGATGATGTGGTAGAAGCTACAGAAGCAGAGAGAGCCAAAATGGCCAAAGCTCCATTTGATGAAGCAGCATTTAAAGCAGACCTAGGGGTAAGTGCGTTGTGGGGCGAAAAGGGCTATACCACCAATGAAAGAACGGGCATCAGACCAACCCTAGAAGTGAATGGCATTTGGGGAGGCTACACAGGTGAAGGCGCAAAAACCGTCCTGCCATCTAAAGCATCAGCAAAAATATCTTGCAGATTGGTGCCCAATCAATCATCTAAAGTGATCACACAAAAAGTGTTGGATTATTTCCGCAGCATTGCACCAGCAGGTGTAACCGTTAAAGCCGAAGAACATCATGGCGGCGAACCATACATGACGCCGATTGATTCAATAGAATACAAAGCCGCAGCAAAAGCAGTAGAAACCTGTTTTGGCAAAGAACCTATTCCAGTAAGAGGCGGTGGCAGTATTCCAATTTGCGCCTTGTTTGAACAAGAATTGGGCTTAAAGATTGTGTTCTTAGGGTTTGGTTTAGACAGTGATAATTTGCACAGTCCGAATGAAAAGTACAATCTAGAAAATTATTACAAAGGCATTGAAACCATTCCGTATTTCCATCATTTTTTTGCTGAAATGACCCGTAAATAATGGCTGTAGAAAAAGAAAAATTAAGGATTGATAAATACCTCTGGAGCATCCGCTTGTTTAAAACCAGAAGTCAAGCAGGTGATGCGTGCAGCAAAGGAAAAGTCAAATACAACGGTGATGCCGTAAAAGCATCGCGCGTTGTTGCAGTTGGCGATGAATACGAAGTAAAAACAGAAGCCAAAAAATGGGTGATCAAAGTGACAGGATTATTGCACAATCGGGTGGCATATCCTGAAGCCATTCAACACTATATTGATATTACACCCGCTGAAGAATTGGATCGCATCAAATTTGAAGCGTCCAGTTTTCATACAGGCAAACGTTTAAGTAAAGTAGGCAGACCCACTAAAAGAGATCGCAGAGATTTGGGAGAGTTCATGGATTAATTGACTGTTTAATGATGCAATATGATGACCATTGATATAATTACTGTTGTACCTGCTTTATTGGAAGGCCCATTTAGTCACAGCATCATGAAACGTGCACAAGACAAGGGTTTGCTGAAAGTAACAACGCATAATTTACGCAATTGGGCCATTAACAAACATGCGCAAGTGGATGATTATCCATTTGGTGGAGGTGCAGGAATGGTATTGATGTGCGAGCCATTGGCCAATGCCATTGAACAACTGCAAGCCACCACTACGTATGATGCCATCATTTACATGACACCTGACGGGCAAACATTTAATCAACCCATTGCCAATCAATTGTCTTTGCTGCAAAATTTATTGATTATTTGTGGGCATTATAAAGGCATTGATCAAAGAATCAGGGATCGCTATATCACCATGGAATTGTCCATTGGAGATTATGTATTGAGTGGAGGAGAATTAGCGGCTGCAGTAGTGGTTGATGCCATTGGCAGATTAATTCCCGGTGTACTAAGTGATGAAACTTCTGCCCTAACCGATTCCTTCCAAGACAATTTATTGGCCCCTCCTGTATATACCAGACCCGCAGATTTTAGAGGCATGAAAGTGCCAGAAATATTATTGCAGGGCGACCCCAAAAAAGTAGACAACTGGCGTTTTGAACAATCGGTTGAAAGAACCAAAACCCGTCGTCCAGACTTGTTTAAAGAAGACTAAAGGTCGCGCTCATATAACAATAGAACCACTAAGCCCATAAATAACGCCAACACCACAAAATAAAAGGATTTTTGAATCAGCCAAATTGGTGCATACAGCACTGCCATTGTTTATGAGAGTCATTGTTCTGTTTTTATTGGTTTTTTGTGGGATGCAATTGTTTGCACAAGTTCGCAATGGAGAAACCTTTCAAAAAGATTACCAAATCAAGATTGCCAAAACCAATACCCCTGTTAAAGTAGACGGCGTATTTGATGAAGAAGTGTGGAAAAGGGCGCAGAAAGTAAGTTCGTTTTGGCAAAAATATCCAGACGATAAAGCAAAAGCCAAGCACGCAACAGAAGTGCAAACCGCTTACGATGATAAATTTTTATACGTTGCCTACACGGCATACGACTCAGGTAAAGTATTCATTCAAAGTTTGAAAAGAGATGTTGGCCATGATGGCAATGACTGTGTTGCATTAGTGATAGACCCCATCAATACCAGAAACAACGGCTTTTTCTTTGTGGTGAATGCCTACAATGCACAAAGTGAAGATCAACTTAACTCAGCAGGGAATGGGGTTTCATTCAGTTGGGATCAAACCTGGTTCTCAGAAACCAAACGCTACGGCGATCGTTGGACCGCTGAAATGGCGATTCCGTTTAAATCAATCCGTTACCCAGAAGATAAAAAAATGTGGGGGATTAATTTTGTGCGCGTAGATACCAAGACGAATGAATATTCTACTTGGACCAATGTGCCCGTTAATTTTGCCTCACATGATGTGGGGTATACTGGTGCCTTAATTTGGGAAGATGCCCCACCAAAACCAGGCGCCAATACCGTTCTAGTGCCCTTTGTTACCACAGAAGTTACTGAGAACAGATTGAATGGAGATCCCGTAAGCGCCAAGCCCAATGCGGGTTTTGACGCCAAAATTGGATTGACTTCTTCACTCAATTTAGACTTAACGGTGAATCCAGATTTCTCACAAATTGAAGTAGACCGACAAGTCACTAACTTAACCAGATTCAATATCTTCTTTCCAGAAAGAAGAACCTTCTTCTTAGAAAATGCAGATTTGTTTTCGGGTTATGGCATTGATCCAATCCGGCCTTTTTATTCTAGAAGAATTGGATTGGATAAAAACGGCAACAAAATCCCCATTTTGTTTGGGGCACGCGTCACTGGCAATATTGCGAAGAAAACACGGATTGGTGTGATGAATATGCAAACGGGCAGACAAGGCGATTATGCACCAGAAAACTATACAGCTATTTCAGTTGACCAACGCATTTTCAGTAGATCGGTATTGAAAGCCTATTTTTTAAACCGTGCTAATTTTTTAACTGAAGCAGAAAAAAAAGCCAACCCATTGGATGCGTTTAGTAGAAACGCTGGTATAGAATACAATTATTCCGATTTAGAAGGCAAGTGGGGCGCATGGGCAACTTATCATCACTCGTTTAAACCAGATATAAAAAAGGACAACGGATACTACAGTTTTGGCGCATCGTATAATAGCAGAAATTTTGGCTTTGTACAAGACTTTACCAACTTAGGTACAAACTATTATGCAGACATGGGTTTTATTGAAAGAATTGAAAACTATGATGCTGCAAGAGATACCATTGTTCGTGTTGGCTTTAAGCATTCCTATACCAGTGCAGAATATAAGATCATCCCCACCAAAGGCAAACTCATTGGTATTCGATTTGAATTAGAAAACTATATTGTCTTTAATCAAGACAATAGTTTTAATGAACGCAATACCAGTTTAAGTGGGGGCGTAGAATTTAGAAATACATCAAGACTTAGTTATGGCATCAATGATATGGAAGTAGATTTATTATTTCCCATTTCATTTACGGATGCAACGCCATTGCCAGTGAACAAATACAAGTACCGCAATATTGAAATGCAATACCGCTCTGATTTTAGAAGACCGTTCAGCTTTAATATCAGTGGAGGTACTGGGGGCTTTTACAATGGCACCAATCAAAGTTTAGCGGCAGGGATTACTTTTAGAAAATTACCGAATACCAACTTAGATTTGAATGTACAATACAACAAACTAGAGTTCCCGGGCACATATGGTTCAACCGAATTATTATTGATTTCTCAGAGAACAGAAATCAACTTCTCAACCAAAGTGTTTTGGACAACTTTCTTTCAATACAATACTCAGCGAAACAATATGAATATCAACAGCAGATTGCAATATCGCTTTAAGCCAATGAGCGATCTGTTTCTTGTTTATACAGACAATTATTTTACATCGCCTTTATTTAAAAGTAGAAACAGAGCGCTCGTATTCAAATTGAACTACTGGCTTAACTTATAATATTAACGAATACCAATGACTGGTATTTGTTTGTCGTTGATCATTTTATTGAGTTGTTTGATATCCGCATCCATGATTTTTCTTAACTGTGTTAATTGTGCATCTGCTTGACTGCTTAATTCAGCAAACGCTTCACGCACTTGCTTGCTTGGTGCATTTTGACCACTTGCTGCAACCCCATATAAGCCTGCAATTTTATCATTCAACCGAATAGGGAAATTCAATACGTCTTGACCACTCTTGGCTTTGGTTTGATACAAGGCTTCTTCAATAGCCGTTAATTGTTTGCTGATGCTGTCGGCATATTGCTTTAACTCCTTATTATTTTTAGCGTCAATTCTAGCAGACACGTCGCCAATTTGTGTTCTCACTGTTCGAATATTTTTGATGGCTTTTTGTACATCATTGAATTTATCTCTCACTGATAATAAAAACGACACTTGTGCATCGTAATCTGCTTCAGTGGCCTGATAGATTGGATTTGCTTTAATCACAAAACTGATATCGGCAGAATCATTGCCATATTTCAGTTTCGCCGAATACTTACCAGGAGCAGCTTTGGTTGTGCCAACACCACCGTTCCATAAAATCATGCCATCTGTTCTTTCGCCTGCAGGATAATTTTGATCCCACACAAATTGATTCACCCCTTCCTTGATGTCTATTTGATCTTCAGGCGATTTGGTGAAATTGCTAAAAGTTTTAATAGGCTTGCCGCGCTTATCCATGACAGTGATAGAAAGTTTAGCACTATCAGTTACACCTTTTAAATAGTAATTGATGACTGTGCCCATTGGCGGATTGGCACCAGCATTTGGTTCTGAAGCTGCTGCGCCTCTTCTTCTTCTACCACCACCTTCTGTTCTGTAAGAATCATTCACCGGGAAAACATAAAATGGCTTGGTGCCAATTTCAGCTGTCTTTTGTTGCACGATGGTTAAATCATCAATCACCCAAAAAGAACGACCTTGTGTTGCCACAATTAAATCATTGTCTTTTAAAGCGATATCAGTGATGGGCACAATCGGTAGATTTAATTGGAAAGATTTCCAACTAAGGCCATCATTGTAACTGATGTACATGCCAAACTCAGTTCCTGCATACAATAAGCCTTGTACTTTTCTATCGGCTCTAATGGCTCTGGTGAAATGCATATTGTTGATACCTGTTGTAATCTTGGTCCAAGTTTTACCATAGTCGGTCGTCTTAAATAAATAAGGCGTGTAATCGTCTGACTTGTATTTGGTGCCAGCAAAAAATGCTGTGCCCTTTCTAAACGGATCGGTTTCAATGCAATTCCACATCATCCATTTGCCAGCTTCAGGAGGTGTTACATTGCTCCAATTTTTACCGCCATCTACACTCACATGAATTAATCCATCATCACTACCAGTCCACAATACATCTTTCTCTAAAGCAGATTCTGTGGCAGCAAAAATGGTAGAATAATATTCAACAGACGTGTTGTCTTTGGTGATTGGGCCACCGCTTGGACCCTGCTTTGATTTATCATTGGTGGTTAAATCTGGGCTAATCATTTCCCAACTTTGGCCTTCATTTTCTGTTACAAACAAATGGTTGCCCGCCGTATACAAACGCTTGGGATTATGCGGTGAAAAGAAAATTGGGAAATTCCATTGAAAGCGATATTTCAACACATCAGCGCCTGCTCCCATGGGGTTATCAGGCCAAACATTGATGGCTCTGTTTTCGCCAGTGCGGTGGTCTAATCTTGATAAATAACCACCATAATTGCCACCATAAACAATCTCTGGGTTAGTGGGATCCGCAACCACATGACCACTTTCAGACCCAGCCGTTACATCCCAATCTCTTGAAGTAATGCCAGACCCATTGGTTCTGCTTTTGATGCGCACGGTAGAGTTATCTTGTTGAGCCCCTAAAATGCGATAAGGCACTGCATTGTCGGTTGTTACACGATAGTACTGACCTGTGGGTTGATTATCCATCGTGCTCCAATTATTCCCGCCATCAAAACTGACTTGCGCACCACCATCATCTGCTACAATCATGCGCTTGCCATCTTCCGGATCAATCCACAAATCATGATGATCGCCATGTGGGGTATTGATGGATTGGAAGGTTCTACCACCATCAGCACTCTTCATGAAATTGACATTCGGGCAGTAAACCAAGTTTTCATTTTTAGGGTCAACATATACTTTGGTATAGTACCAAGCACGCTGACGAATATTATTGTCGTTGCTGGTGAGTGACCAGGTTTCGCCTGCATCTTCACTCTTGTACAAACCCCCATTACTGTTTTCAATAATGGCATATACTTTTTCTGGATTAGACGGCGCTACAGCAACCCCAACAATGCCCCATAAGCCTTTGGGCATGCCTTTTTTATTGATCAATGGTACCCAAGTTTCTCCACCATCCGTGCTTTTGTATAAGCCACTGCCTTCACCGCCACTTTCCATGCTGTAGGGGGTTCTAATCACCCGCCACATACCTGCATAAAATACATCAGGATTACCCGGCTCCATGACTAAATCAGACGCACCGGTTTGGTTATTGATGTATAAAGTTCTTTTCCAAGTTTTACCACCATCGGTTGTTTTATAAACCCCTCTCTCTTCATTGGGTCCAAACAAATGGCCCACAACAGCAGCCCATACCGTATTGGGATCTTTTGGATGAATCACCAAACGAATAATATGTCTGCCATCATTTAAGCCAATATTTTTCCATGTTCTACCAGCATCAGCACTGCGCCACACACCACCCAATCCTTCAGCCACATTGCCACGCATGGTATTTTCACCTTCACCAACATACACAATTGATTCATCGCTGGGTGCTACAGCAACCGCGCCAATGGTGCCACCAAAAAATTTATCAGAAATATTTTTCCAGTTACTGCCGCCATCGGTGGTTTTCCAAACACCACCGCCGGTAGCACCAAAATAAAACGTGGTTCTGTTTTTATAACTGCCTGCTACCGCTGCACTTCTACCCCCTCTATATGGTCCAATTGAACGGTACTTTACACTCGCCAATAATTGATCAGCCAACTCATCTTTAGGTGCTGCTACTTGCTTGACTCTTTCCTTTTTTTGGGCTTGTACAGACCCCAAACTAAACAAGAAAAGTGCAATTAATATAAATTTTTGCATGTTGATTTATTGAGACGGTTAAATTAATGTAATTTCATAAGAATCCAAACAGCTTCTGTATGATATCCTCTGATAAATCAATAGAAGATGAGTTTAGAAAACTCTCTCGGCATTTGCCCGACTTAATATTCCAATTTACAAGAAGGGCAGATGGTACTTATCATGTACCTGTTGCATCCAGTGGGATTGTGAATGTTTTTGGCTGTACACCAGAAGATGTAAAAGACAGTTTTGATGCCATTGCAAAAGTGATTCAT
>JAIXYL010000007.1 GCA_027490265.1 Sediminibacterium sp. | reverse complement strand
ATAAATTGGGTTATTATATGAGCACCAGAACCATTGAAATTGCACCTTTGGCGTATATGCGTGGGAGAACGCTTGATAATGCTTTCATCATTTTAGATGAAGCGCAAAATACCAATGATTTGCAGTTGAAAATGTTCTTAACCAGAATTGGGGCTAATGCAAAAGCCATCATCACGGGTGATCCAACACAGGTAGATTTACCCAGAAATATGAGAAGTGGTTTAGATAAGTCTACACGCATACTTAAGCATATTGATGGCATTGCCCATATTGAATTAACAGAAGAAGACGTGGTAAGACATCGTTTGGTAAAAGCCATTATTAAAGCTTACGACAAAGAAAAAGAAAGAGAAGAATCTGAACATCCGCCACATCATCATCACAGATCATAGTGTTAGGCGCCCTTTGGGGCGCCTTTTTAATTAAAGCGACACGGCATTAACACTATTTTTGGCTTAATTTCGTTAATGAACAGAATAAGTACTTGACTATGAAAAGAGCATTTATATTATCAGCAATTGCTGTAATAAGTCATTTAGGTGTCCAAGCACAAAGACCTCCTGCCACAGGTAGAGCCAAAGCGGTTACTGTAGCCGATGATGCTAATGCAGCTGCCACAGGAGCCAAACAAAATATTTTTCCTGAAGCTGGTTTTGTTGGCATAGGCATTTTAAGCCCAGGCGCTCCATTAGAAATCAAGAAAGCCGCTGGAAATACCAGAAATAAAAACATTTTATTAAAACTCAGCAACGAGTGGGCTTCCGGTGGCCAAAATGAGCCCTCCATTATGTTTTCCAATGGGGATGTGTCTAACCCTAAAAATCTAAGCTATTGGACCATTGGCGCGAGGGTTTCAGGTGATGAAGTGTTGAAGACACCACAAACTTTCAAAATCAGCCATAAAGCAGGGGCCGATGCCGTTGAGAAAGAGTTTTTCTCTATTGATTCATACGAAGGCCGCGTTAGAATTGGTGACGTCAATACGCAAGTGGATGGCTATAAATTATACGTTGAGCAAGGCATATTAACCGAAAAAGTAAAAGTGGCCATCAAGAATTCAAAGGATTGGTACGACCATGTTTTTCACAAAGATTACCCATTGATGCCCTTGAATTTATTGGATGAATACATACAAAAAAACAAGCATCTCCCTGGCATACAAACCACTGAAGAAGTCATGAAAGACGGCTTAGATTTGGGTAATATGAATGCACTATTATTGAAAAAAGTAGAGGAATTAACCTTGTATACTATTCAACTAAAAAAGGAATTAGACGAGACCAAAGCATTGATAACCAATAAGAAAAAGAAATAATGCTTAATCTTCCCCAAGTATAGCATGCCCTAATTTATCACGCTTTGTCGTCAGGTATTTTTGGTTATGTGGATTGGGAACAACCTCAATAGGTACGGTCTCTACAATTTCAAGCCCATAGCCTTTCAAGCCCGCACGCTTTCTTGGATTATTGCTCATCAATTTTAGCTTGGTAACACCCAATGCTCTCAAAATTTGCGCACCCACCCCATAATCTCTTTCATCCATCCCAAAACCTAAATGCAAGTTGGCTTCAACGGTATCCATGCCATTTTCTTGCAGTTGATACGCACGAAGTTTGTTAATCAAACCAATGCCTCTGCCCTCTTGGTTCATATACAAAATGACACCAGTGCCTTCGGCTTCAACCATGCGCATGGCTTTGTGTAATTGTTCCCCACAATCACATCTTAAACTGCCCAAAATATCTCCAGTAAAGCAACTGCTGTGCACTCTTGTTAAAACGGGTTGGTCTTTTACCCATTGGCCTTTTACTAATGCTAAATGCTCTGCACCAGATAACTTTTCTTTAAACGCCACTAATTCAAATTGTCCATACTTGGTAGGCATTTGCACTCTGACCAATTCTTCAATTAACGAATCTGAGATCAATCTGTAATCAATCAAATCTTTAATGGAAATGATTTTCAAGCCAAATTTTTTGGCAATGTCCATGAGCTGGGGCAATCTTGCCATGGTTCCATCTTCATTCATCACTTCTACCAAAACCCCCGCAGGCTCTAATCCAGCCAATCTGGCCAAATCAACCGTTGCTTCTGTATGCCCACTTCTTCTTAGTACCCCACCAGATTTTGCCTTGAGTGGAAAGATATGTCCGGGTCTGCCAAGGTCAGTCGCTTTTGTTGTAGGATTTACCAATGCTTGAATGGTTTTTGATCTGTCTTGTGCAGATATCCCCGTTGTGGTGCCTTGACCAATTAAATCAATCGATACCGTAAAAGCCGTTTCGTGTAAAGAAGTATTAGAACTTACCATTGGGGTTAATTCCAACTCTTGGCAACGTTCCTCAGTTAAGGCAGCGCAAATCAACCCACGCCCCTCTTTGCTCATAAAATTGATGGCTTCTGGCGTTGCAAACCTAGCAGCCATAATAAAATCGCCTTCATTTTCTCTGTCCTCATCGTCCACCACAATCACCATTTTCCCAGCACGAATGTCCTCAATGGCAGATGCTATACTGTCTAACATAACTATTTATTTGAGCCGCAAAATTACATAAACCAACCCATGCATCCGCGTTAAAACAGCATTTAGAGGTATAAATACGGATAAATTCAACAAAGCATACAACTAGTATTGTACAAAATCAATACCATGAAACGGCTGGGATGGATCTGTTGGCTCATGATGATGCAGTGCAATATTTTCGGGCAAGCCACTGTGGGCTCAATCAGTGGAAAAGTCGTCTTCAATCAACAAGCTATTGCAGGTGCAGTAATAGTTTTAGTGAATGAAGCAACAGGCCAGCAGCTATCCAATGTATCCAATACCTATGGTATCTATGGATTTTATCAACTTCAACCTGGCAGCAGTTACCATTTAACCGTACATTATCCTTTAGCAGATACGGTTCGGATTCAGCATTTAACCATTCAAGTTGGTGAAGACATTTTATTGAATATTCCCTTACAATCTTCGGTCAATCTTTTGAGCCCTGTTTTGGTCAATTCAACTTTACAAGCTACCCGAAAAGGATTTCAAAGAAATCTATTAGACAACAAATGGATCAGAGGGAATGGCTTGGGGCAGTTGCTATTACACCAACCCAATGCCTTGGTAAAAAACGACCAATCAGGCGCTGTTTCTTTTGGAGGACAAAATTACAAATACAATGGGTACTATATTGATGGGGTTTTACAAAACGATCAATTTGGTTTATCTCCAACTGGCACGCTAATGGGCGAACTGGGTATATTATCAGCAGCCCCTGAAAGTTTTGAACAAATGGTGTTAAGCACTTCAGCTTACGATGCATCATTGGGCAATTTTACTGGCGCAACCATTCATATGGTCACTAAAGCAGGTAAAAACAAACCATCTCAGGAAATATATGCTACAAGCCAATTAAATGGGCATCAATACTGGCATTCAGGTGTTAATATCAGCGGCCCAATTGTCTATAAAAAATTATTGTATTTCTTAAATATAGATCAAGTAAACACGCAAATTGAACGCCCTTTTGATCTTCGGACTTACCAAGGAAATACCAATCAAATAAAACAAATAGATCGGTTTAGACAAAGTGTGCAATCGCAATTCGGATACGACCCAGGCAATATTGACCAAATGGACAACAGTAAGGCCCAAAAATTATCGCTAAGGCTAGATGCATGGCTGTCTGCAAAATCACAAATGGTCATCAATCTAAAAATGACACAAGGCATCAGTGAAAGAAACTTACCCAGTCAAGAGACGATATTGCAATTTTCAAATAATGCGAAAAGGCAATGGCAAAATTTGTTGTCCTTTAGTGTGGCGTTGAAAAAAAACATCAATACAAACACACAAAATTTATTGAGTCTTTTTATTAGTCACCACCAATCCCATACCCAGCCAATGTCCCAGCCTTTTCCCACATTTAGATTATTAGATGGTGAAGGTTTTTTTGTATTTGGTGCAAATGAAGACAGTTACTTGAATCATTTAAAACAAACCAATATCAATGTATTGAATCGTTGGAGTAAATTAAGCGGACAACATTTTGTTGAATTAGGTTTTGAAATAGACGCCAATTGGTTTAAGAATCATTTTTTACAAAATGGGCATGGCCAATATTTCTATTACAGCATCAAGGATTTTTTGCAAAACAGACCACCAATTGAGTTTAACATTAATGAGCCCGCATCTTCAATGAATCCATTATCGCCATTATCAAATATGTTGATTGTGAAATCGGCCTTGTTTTTCAACTATAAAACATCCATCAGCAAATCCTTGTTTTTGCAAGCTGGGCTTAGACTAAATGCAGAAAAAAATCTATCCCAATCAATGCCAGATTCATTTACCCAATCAACCGCTATCCCAATCTTATCAAATCTCTATCCACTGCATAGTACACAGTCTGGACAATTTCCCCGTTTAATGTCCATACCCTCTCCGAGACTCTTACTCAAATGGGTTAAACCCAACACAACGGTACAATTAGGATTAGGCTTGTTCACTGGTAGAATTCCTTATGCTTGGCTAGCAGGCATACAAAGCAACAATGGTCAGCATATTGTACATCGCTTTGCCAACAAAGACGCGCTAAAAGCATTTGCTTTTTCATCAAATTGGTCAATGGGTCAACTGAACAGACCTGCAAATACAAATACCAACAAAGGCATTGTTTCATTGGCTGCTGAAAAAATACAGTTACCCAATTTAATTAAATCAACCTTTGATATTCATCAAACAATTGGCTCAAGTTTACAGGTAAACCTACAGGGGCATTTTTTTTCAAATCTATCCGCCTTGCAATTTGTCAATATCAATATTGATCCATCTCAAACTTTATTAGAAGGTGTTGACCAACGCCCCATCAAAATTCCCCAACAACCGTTGCATATTCCTATGCTTCCCAATGGCAACAACCCCTATGATGCCATAATTTTATTACAGAACCAACCCAATCAAAAAGGCTTTGGATATGGTGCTGGGCTTGAGGTATTGCAAAAATCACCAAACGCACAAACGAGCATACGCTACCACTTCGAGCAAGCGTATTCAATGTTTGATGGACATTATTCAATTCCGATAAATCATTGGCGCTTGAACGAACAAGTCTTAGGAAGGAATCAACCCCAACTATCCCAATCGGATTACAGTTTAGGACACAGCATTCAATTTGAATACCGAATACAATTAAAATCAACCCTCAAAAACCGATTGCAATTGTCAGTGCATTATAATGGTCAATCAGGTACACCCTATAGTTTTGTATATGGCAACAATAATTTATCCGGTGATGACCCCACGAGTATTGGATATGATCTAATCTATATTCCACTTGCAAATGAAATCCAGCAAATGGTTTTTAAGCCCATTATCAAAAACAATTTGTATTACACAACCGATCAACAAAAAGAAGCGTTGGAATGGTTTATCACATCCCATCAATATTTAAAAAACCGAAGAGGACAATACGCTGAAAGAAATGGTGCAAGAACCCCATTTACACATCGCATTGATCTGGAACTATTTTATCAATTCAATATAAAAATTCCGCCACAACAATTAAGGGCATCAATCACTTTGGGTGTTTTAAATGTTGGGCATTTAATGAATCAACATTGGGGACAACCGATGGTGGTTCAAGGGAATCGAGACCGCCTTTTGGCATTTGAAGGCTTTTCAAATAACCAGTCTTTAATACCCGTTTTTTCTTTTGACCCAACCCGCCTCAATCAATCCATTTACAAGCCAATTAACAGCACAAACCCATCAAGAACGGGAAACTGGATGTTACAACTCGGATTTAGGTTAAGTTTTTATTAACAAAGCAATAAAAATAAAATAAGGGAATTTTATTCAATATACCGTTGCAACAATCTCATAATCATATAGTTAAATAAGTATAAATTGAAATTAATTGATTGAAAATGTTTATAAATGCCTCCAAAAACAGGCTTTATTTTAACAAGATTTTGGGTTCATTCAGCTTTAGTCGGATATTTGCCGCACAAAACCAAGATTATGAGAATTTTTAAAAGAATTTCAATGATGATGGTTGCTGTACTAGCAACTTTAATCACAACGGCCCAGGTTACTACGAGTAGTATCTCGGGGGTTGTAAAAACTGCTGATGGGCAACCAATTGAAGGTGCCAGCCTCGTTGCTGTTCACACTCCATCTGGAACTCAGTATTCCGCTTTAGCTAAAAAAGGTGGTGTATTCACTTTACCTGGTTTAAGAACAGGTGGACCTTACACACTTAAAATTAGCTTTACTGGATTAAAAGTTGAAACAGTAAATGATATTTATCTTTTACTAGGTGAACCTTTTATCATCAATCCTACTTTGATTGATGAATCAAAAGTGTTGAGTGAAGTAGTAGTTAATTCTTTAAAGAAAAAATCATCTGGTGATAAATCTGGTGGTGCTTCTACCGTGATTAATCAACGTATGTTAAACACTTTACCAACCATCAGCCGTAGCATCACCGATTTTACGCGTGTTACACCTCAAGCAAACGGAACCAGTTTTGCTGGTCGTGATGGTAGATTTAATAATACCCAAGTGGATGGTGCTAACTTAAACAACAACTTTGGTTTAAGTTCTGATCCATTGCCTGGTGGTGGTGCAAGCCCTATCTCAATTGATGCAATTGAAGAAGTATCTGTTAACATCGCACCATTTGATGTAAGACAATCTGGTTTTACTGGTGCTGGTATCAACGCTGTAACTAAGAGTGGTACAAACACTTTGAAAGGAACAGTATATGGTCTTTACAGAAACCAAGATTTCAACGGTTTAAATGTTGGTAGTGTTAAATTACCAGCTCAAGTAAAGTCTAGCAACCAAATCTTTGGAGCTACTTTAGGTGGTGCTATCATTAAAAATAAATTATTCTTCTTTGCTTCTTATGAAGAAGAAGAAAGAAGTCAACCAGGTATTGCATTTAGCCCAAGAGGTGGTTCTGGTGCTGGTAACGTGAGTAATACAAGTGTAGACTCTTTGAATAAATTTGCCAATCACTTAAGAACTGCTTACGGATACGATCCAGGTTCATTTGATAACTTCCCTAATTTCACTGCAAAGAATACCAAAATCTTAGCAAAGATTGACTGGAACATCAACAATAACCACAAATTGACTTTAAAGTACAGTGACTTAACCAGCTTTAATGACCAACAGTTAAATGGATCAAGTATTCCAAATAACCCAACATTTACCCCAGCTGGTGCAAGCGGTTCTATCTCTCGTTTACCAAACAACCGTTTCAGTTTAAACTCAATGTCTTTTGCTAATTCTAACTTCAAATT
>JAIXYL010000154.1 GCA_027490265.1 Sediminibacterium sp. | reverse complement strand
GCTACTGGTGCACAAGGTATTCAAGGTATCACAGGAGCAACTGGAACACAGGGTATTCAAGGTATTACGGGCGCAACTGGTGCAACAGGCGCTCAAGGTATAACAGGTGCAACTGGTGCTCAGGGTATTCAAGGTATTACAGGAGCTACTGGTGCACAAGGTATTCAAGGTATAACAGGTAACACTGGTGCAACAGGTGCTCAGGGCATACAAGGTATTACGGGAGCAACTGGTGCTCAGGGTATTCAAGGTATTACAGGAGCTACTGGCGCTCAAGGTATTCAAGGTATAACAGGTAACACTGGTGCAACAGGTGCAACTGGCGCTCAAGGCATTCAAGGTATTCAAGGTATTACAGGAGCTACTGGAGCACAAGGCATTCAAGGTATTACAGGAGCAACTGGCGCTCAAGGTATTCAAGGTATAACAGGTGCCACTGGAGCACAAGGCATTCAAGGTATCACCGGTGCCACTGGCGCTCAAGGTATTCAGGGTATTACTGGCGCAACAGGTGCCACTGGTTCAACGGGCAATACTGGAGCAACTGGTTCTACAGGCGCTACTGGAGCACAGGGTATACAAGGTGTAACAGGTGCCACAGGCGCTCAGGGTATCACAGGAGCTACTGGTTCTACAGGTGCTACGGGTGCAACAGGAGCCACTGGTGTTTTGAGTATTGATCCAATAGCAGGATCTGCAAATGCCAACGGGGCTACATTAACTTCAGGTGTTTTTGCTTTAACCCCTGCCAATAGCACTAATGGTGGTGTTTTAACTAGTGGGGCACAAACCATCGGAGGTGCTAAAACATTTAACAGTTCTATCTTATCATCTAGTTCAAGCGCTGGAGTAGGCTATACAACTGGAGCGGGTGCTACAGTTACTCAAACTCCAAGTAAAACAACTGCTGTAACCATTAATGCTATAACTGGAAATATTATCACTAGTGCTGCTGCCTTAGGTAATAACGCTTTTGCGATTTTCACAGTTAATAATACAACTGTAGGAATTAATGATGTTCCTGTTGTTACAATTAGAAGTGCCACTTCGGCGCTTGTTAGTGGTGGTTACTCAGTCAGAGTTGGTACTGTAACTAATGGTACATTTTCAATTATCTTACAAAATGTAACGGGAGTAAGTAGATCAGAAGCAGTCACCATCAACTTTGTAATCATCAAAGGCTCAGGCAACTAATCTACCCATTGTTTTACATTTAAGATGCTGCAAATGTTAATTTTCAAGCAGTTTATTGCTATTGATTTTAAGGATGGCATCAATGAGTCTTTTATGACGCAAATAAATGACACATTCAAAAACAATTTCTTCTGATGGCTTAGTTTTGAGCAATCGATTATGCATAAAATATCGTGCTTCTTTGGTTGTTGTTTTTTGGTACTTGGATTGCAAGGGCAAATTCAAAAGCGCCTCAGCATTGCTACAAGTAATGGATCCATTTTTGCCCATACAAAAGATGTAGAAAATACAAAGGGTGCAAGGCCTTTTGGGATAGAAGTGGAATATGCCTGGCAACATACCGATAGTGTTTCCTATCGGAAGTTTTTCGGATTGCCTTTTCAAGGAATTCGATTCAGTGCCTATCATTTTGATAATACCATATTGGGCAATGGATATAGCTTGTCATATGTTATTGAACCAGAAATTCGCTTCAGCAAAAAAGTTGGTATTGCCTTTAAAGCATCCGCAGGATTAAGTTATTTGACCAACCCTTATAGACCAGACTTCAACCCAACAAACAACTCTTACAGTACTCATTTAAATGCTTATTTAGACATTGGAATTAGGCCTTATGTACAATTAAGTCAACAATGGCAATTGGCTTTATCTGGGCATTATCGACATCTTTCCAATGCCGGCATTAAACTGCCCAACAAAGGGGTGAACTGGATAACAAGTGAAGTTGTGTTGCAATATCATTTGCAGCCAAAAATGGATATACGCCCCATTTTGACAAAGTATAAAAAACAACAATGGTTAAAACAAAACCGTTGGGATATTTATGCATTTACAGCCAATCGTGCAATCAGCAACGAATCAAATGTAAAGTATAGTGTATTAGGGATGGGTATTAATCGTGCTTGGCAAACTGGCAAAACACATGCGCTAACAATAGGGACTGAAGTTTACAAAGATTATGCAACTGCTAAACAAATGGAAAATGATCGTTTGCTTGGCAAAAGTGCAATAAGGGCAGGTCTATTATTGGGGCATGAGTTTTTGTGGGGGAAGATTAGGTTCAGTCAGCAATTAGGCATTTATATGTTCAATCAATCACCCTATTACCCAAGCTGGTATCACCGTTGGGGATTGCTATATGTTTTTCACCCTCGATGGTCAGCAGGAGTAGTACTTAAGGCACATAAACAAGTAGCAGCGTTTCCTGATTTAAGAATTGTGCATCAATTGGGTAAATAAAAAACCTCCAACAAAGTTGGAGGCATTTGTGCCCGAGACTGGATTCGAACCAGCACGCCGTTTCCAGCACCACCACCTCAAGGTGGCTTGTCTACCAATTTCAACACCCGGGCGCCTATTAAATAGGTTGCAATATTAAAATATTTTTTTTACATGCGTTCGGGTACTTTTATACCCAATACGCTCATCCCATTTTTAATGACTGTTGCAGTTAATATCGACAACATGATGCGCAACTGTTGTTTTGACTCAGTTTCTGCATTTGCAATAGAATGCTCATTGTAAAATGAACTAAAGGTTTTAGCCAAGGTGAAAATATAAATGGCCACTTTAGATGGATCTTGTTCCAAACCCGCGTCTTTTAAGACACTTGGAAACTGTTCTAAGGTGACGATTAAAGCTTTTTCCAATGGCAACCATGCTTGATCGCTTGCAACAGAAAGTGGGGTAGTAGACGTATAGTTTAACTTCCTCAGGATGCTGCTAATTCTTGCATATGTATACTGAATGAATGGCCCTGTGAATCCATGAAAGTCAATACTTTCTTCAGGATTAAAAATCATTTTCTTCTTAGGGTCAACACGCAATAAGAAAAACTTTAAAGCCCCCAATCCAATGGTATCATACAAAACTGTTCTTTCTGCTTCTGTAAAATCATTCACTTTGCCAAGCTCTTCAGTTTTCTCTTTGGCAATTGCAATCATAGCATCTACCAAATCATCAGCATCCACCACTGTACCCTCACGGCTTTTCATTTTGCCTGTTGGTAATTCTACCATTCCGTAGCTTAGGTGATCAATGCCATCTGCCGAAGGCAATTGTAATTTTTGACAAATCAGTTTCAATACTTTAAAATGATAATTCTGTTCGTCGCCGACTACATAAATACTTTGATTGGCATTGAACTCTTTTTGTTTTTGCTCAGCTAACCCAATGTCTTGTGTGATATAAACCGAAGTACCATCTTTTCTTCTAACCAGTTTTTCATCTAAGCCATCGGCCGTTAAATCAATCCAAACACTCTTGTCATCTTTCTGATAAAATACTTTATCAGCCAATCCTTTATCCACTAAGTCTTTGCCCAATAAATAAGTATTGCTTTCGTAATATACTTTATCGAAATCAGTACCGATGCGTTGATAAGTAGCGTCAAATCCCTCATAAACCCAACCATTCATTTGCTTCCACAAGTCAAGCACAGCAACATTTCCAGCCTCCCAATCTAATAACATCTGCTGAGCTTCTTTCATAATGGGGGCTTCTTTTTCAGCTTGCTCTGCTGTTAAACCCTTAGCAATTAATTCTGCAGTTTCCGCTTTATAAGCGTCATTGAATTTTACATAATAATCCCCCACGAAATGATCGCCTTTCATATTGGCAGATGCAGGAGTTGCGCCATTGGCATATCGCTGCCAGGCAATCATACTTTTACAGATATGAATCCCTCTATCATTGACAATACAGGTTTTAACAACCTCATTTCCGGAGGCTTTTAAAATTTCTGCAATACTTCTGCCCAAAAAATTGTTTCGCAAATGCCCCAAATGCAAGGGCTTATTGGTGTTAGGAGAGGAGTATTCAACCATTACTTTATTGCCGGTTGGTTGATGATAGCCAAATGTTGAATTAGTATATTGTTCTGCTAAAAATTCATGCCAATAACTGGCTTCAATCGTTAAGTTTAAAAAACCCTTGACAATATTAAACCCTGAAAATAGTGTTGGGAATTCGGCCATCATTGCATTACCAAGCGCTTGCCCAATCTGTTCTGGAGATTGTTTAAATGTTTTTACAAACGCAAACATTACCACAGTATAATCGCCTTCAAATTCTGGTTTGGTTTGATTCACCAGTATTTCTATTGGTGCTATTTCAGCTCCATATATTTGATGAATACACTTTGCTGCTGCCTGTTTGATGCGATTGACCACACTCATAATCTTAACAATTTCGGGATGCAAAACTAACTATTTATAAGCTACCTTCGCCGCCAGTTATGCAAAAGCTGCACAAATACATTCGTGGTGTCATCCTTTCGGTGGTAGATTGGTTCTATCCAATGTTTAAATCGTTCATGCCACAACAAACTTTTCGTTATGCTGCCTGTGGCGGATTCAATACGTCTTTAGACATCCTTCTCTTTTTTGTGAGCTACAACTACATCCTTCATAAAACGCCCATTACTTTGGGTGGTTTAGTGATTAGTGCACATATTGCAGCTTTCTTAATAAGCTTCTTGATTACATTTCCTTCGGGATTTTACCTGAGCCGTTACGTAGTTTTTCAGCAGACTTCGGTCACCAAACGTGAGCAAATCGGCAAGTATTTTCTGGTGGTCTTTACCTGCATTATATTGAATTATATTTTCTTAAAAATCTTTGTAGACAGCTTTGGCTGGTATCCAACCCCCTCCAAGATTCTGACCACTGTTTTTGTGGTTTTGTTTAGTTATTTCTCCCAAAAAAACTTCACTTTTAAGGCAAAACTGTCTGATTCTAAGGATGCGCCCCGCTAAAATGGCTCTAAATCGGTGGCTGGATTGCATAAAAACTGCCTAATATGACAATATTTCACTTTTAGGGCTCGTGGCATAATGATTGAATATCAATCACTAATAGAAATCATATATTATGGCAAAAATTATTGGAATAGACCTTGGAACAACCAACAGTTGTGTATCCGTTATGGAAGGTAATGAGCCTGTAGTCATTGCAAATGATGAAGGTCGTAGAACCACACCATCGGTAGTGGCTTTTTTAAAGAATGGGGAAAGAAAAGTGGGAGATCCTGCAAAAAGACAGGCCATCACCAACCCTCAAAACACCATTACAAGCGTAAAACGCTTTATGGGTCGTCGTTTTGACGAAGTAACTGAAGAAATCAGCCACTGGAGCTATCAAGTTGCCAAAGGTGACAATAATACCGTACGTGTACAAATTGATGACCGCATGTACACCCCTCAAGAAATTTCAGCGATGATTTTGCAGAAAATGAAAAAAACCGCTGAAGATTATTTGGGTCATGAAGTAAGTGAAGCAGTTATCACCGTTCCAGCTTATTTTAATGATGCACAACGTCAAGCTACAAAAGAAGCGGGTGAAATTGCTGGTTTAAATGTAAGAAGAATAGTAAACGAACCTACAGCAGCTGCTTTGGCATATGGTCTAGATAAAAAACATGCTGATCAAAAAATTGCCGTTTTCGACCTTGGTGGTGGTACGTTTGATATTTCAATCCTTGAATTAGGAGATGGTGTTTTTGAAGTAAAATCTACCAATGGTGATACACACTTGGGTGGAGACGATTTTGATAAAGTAATCATGGACTGGTTGGCTGATGAGTTTAAGGCTCAAGAAGCGATTGACCTTCGCAAAGATCCAATGGCATTACAGCGTTTGAAAGAAGCCGCTGAAAAAGCTAAAGTAGAATTAAGTTCTTCTGCAGAAACAGAAATCAACCTTCCTTATATTACTGCTGTTGATGGCGTGCCTAAACACTTGGTATTAAAATTATCAAGAGCAAAGTTTGAAGCTTTAGCAGATAACTTGTTTGCTCGTTGTTTAAAGCCTTGTGAAGCTGCATTAAAAGATGCTGGCTACAGCAAGTCTGAAATTGACGAAGTTATTTTAGTGGGTGGATCTACTCGTATTCCTAAAGTACAAGAAATTGTAGAAAGCTTCTTTGGTAAAAAACCAAATAGAAGTGTAAATCCTGATGAAGTTGTTGCACTTGGTGCAGCCATTCAAGGAGCGGTATTAACTGGTGAAGTAAAAGATGTATTGTTATTAGACGTTACCCCTTTAAGCCTAGGTATTGAAACCATGGGTGGCGTAATGACTACTATGATTGCTTCTAATACTACAATCCCTACAAAGAAAACAGAAGTATACTCTACTGCAAGCGATAATCAACCAGGTGTACAAATTCACGTTTTACAAGGTGAGCGTCCAATGGCTAATCAAAATAAGAGCTTAGGGATGTTCAACTTAGATGGCATTCCACCAGCACCAAGAGGCGTACCTCAAATTGAAGTAACATTTGATATTGATGCAAATGGTTTATTAAATGTGAGTGCAAAAGATAAAGGCACTGGTAAAGAACAAAAAATCAGAATTGAAGCGGGTAGTGGCTTAAGCAAAGAAGAAGTGGAGAAAATGAAAGCAGAAGCAAAAGCCAATGAAGCAGCGGATAACGAAGCCAGATCTCGAGTTGAAAAATTGAACCAAGCAGATAGTTTGATTTTCCAAACAGAGAAGCAATTCAAAGAATTTGGTGATAAAATTCCTGCTGATAAAAAAGGTGCCATTGAAACTGCTTTAACAAAGTTGAAGGAAGCACACAAAAACCAAGATATCCCTGCAGTTGATGCAGCGATGGCCGAAATGAATACGGCTTGGACTGCAGCTAGTGAAGATATCTACAAAGCGCAACAAGCTGCTGGTGAACAACCTGGAGCAGATGCAAGCGCTGGTGCAGAGCAACCAAAATCTGATACAGTTGAAGACGCACAGTTTGAAGAAGTAAAATAATCTTCAATCAACTAAAAATACAATCCCGGTTATGCATCATAACCGGGATTTTTTATGTTAAAATGATTGAGTGAATAGGGGCGTGAACCAAACCAATTTACCGAAGTATTACTGTTCCCAATTGTTTGGTAATCGCTATTTCAAATTCTTTTAATTGCTTGTGTAATTCAATTAATTTCATTTGTTCTTCATAAGGTGCAAACTCCATATCACGTTGGTTTTGCTCGAACATTTTTTTGATTTTTCTGAGTTTAAAATAATTCAAACTCATATCGGTATCAGCAATAGATATATCCTTATTCACAATATTCATATTGGGCAAAATTTCATCCCAACGATTGCTTAATTCAAATGGAAACATTGATAAATTAATCAATAATTGACGCACTTGTTCATCTTCATGATACAGCATGGATTTGGTAGTTGGCTCAAGACCCTTATTGTACCAATCTTTGTAGAGTTCCATTAGTTTTTCATAATCAGCATTTTCTAATGGATAGTGCTCTAACTGTTCAAATATATATGCAGCAATGGTTTGCGAGTCGTTGTAGTTCTTTAATCCATATTCAAATAATACACGAATAACATTTTTTTCAACCTGATCATCTTGTTGTAAAAGCAGTTGCCCCTCATCAAAATCCTGATTGGTTTGCATTGAATCCTGCTGAATAAATTGGGCTTCATCAAAGGGCAGTTTTTTTTCTTCCTTTGAAATTTTATCCCGCTTAAATTTATTCACCAAATTGGTAAAACCAGCTTCATCAATACGCAATAAAGCCGCACATTGTTTGATATAATCTTGCTGTCTGGTAAAATCTTCAGCCTTATTAATTTTGCTTAGGGTCTCAGCAATTTGATTAACAATGCCACTTTTTTTATTCACGTCATTCCCAGCTTCTTTCAACAGCACTTCTAATTGAAAAAGAATAAAATCTTTTTTTGACTGTGCAATGAACGCATTAAAAGCTGCAGCGCCAACTTTATTGACATAACTATCAGGGTCTTCGCCATCAGGAATCAATACCAGCCGAACGTTGAGTCCTTCTTCAATCGCGAGGTCTAATCCACGCAGTGCAGCTTTAATCCCTGCGCTATCCCCATCATAAATAATCGTGAGGTTATTGGTGTATTTCTTAACCAATCTCAATTGATCAACGGTCAATGAAGTGCCCCCACTGGCCACCACATTTTCAATACCAGCTTGATGTAAACTCACCACATCTGTATAGCCTTCTACCAACAAACATTCATCGGCTTTGTCAATGGCTTGCCTAGCAAAATACGACCCATACAAAATTTTACTTTTGCTGTACACTTCGTTTTCGGGTGTATTGATATACTTTGGTGCGCGATCGGCTTTACCTATCACGCGAGCTCCAAAGCCAATAATTTTACCGGTATTATTATGTATCGGGAATATGATTCGAGCTCTGTAATTGTCTACCAATTCATCGTTGCGCAACGCCACTAGTCCAGTTTTGGGCAACAGCTCTTTATTGAATTGATTTAAAAGTAAAGCCTTGGTTAGCCCATCTTTTCCTTCGGGATTATAACCTACTTGAAATTTTCGCAACACTGGTTCTCTAAAGCCTCTTTCTTTCAAATAGGATAGGGCCATTAACTGACCTTCCTCAGTATCAAACAATTGTTCAGCAAAAAATTTTTGAGCAAATGAATTGATGGCGTGCAAACTTTCAGCCATTTGCACTTGTTGCAACTGTTCTGGCGATTGCTGGGTTTCTTCAACTTCAATATTGTATCGAGTGGCTAACCATTTTAACGCTTCTACATAACTGTATTTCTCATGCTCCATCAAGAAAGTGATGGTATTGCCGCTTTTGCCACAACCAAAGCATTTGTAAATTTCTTTGGCAGGGGATACAGTAAATGAAGGCGATTTTTCACCATGAAAAGGGCAGAGGCCAAGGTAATTAGTGCCCCGTTTTTTCAATTTCACAAATTCACCCACTACATCAATAATGTCTATTCTACTGGTAATTTGCTGTATTGTATTGGGTGATATCATAAATGAACCAACAAAATTAGGTAAGCCAAGGGTCACCCCCCAAATAAAAAATATTTGCGTGATTATGCGGGAACTTGTTAATTTTAAAGATGCTTAAGAAAGAACGCCAAGCCTACATAATACAGCAAATCAATATCCATAATAAAGTATTGTCATCTGATCTTTGTGTACAATTGGATGTTTCTGAAGATACAGTACGCAGAGACCTGCAAGAATTAGCTGAGGAAGGAAAGCTCATGAAAGTGCATGGCGGCGCCTTGGCAAAGTCTTTTCATTTTACTATTGAAAGCAAGCAGGTATATTCATTACCTGAGAAAAAAATTATTGCACACAAAGCCATTGACCTAATTAAAGATGGCATGTTAGTGGTGATTTCTGGAGGAACCACCATGCGTGAATTGGTGAATATGCTGCCACCAGACCTCAACGCTACTTTTGTAACCACCAATGTACCCATTGCATTAGAATTATTAGAACACCCCAATGCAGAAGTAATTTTCTTGGGCAATAAATTATTGAAAAGTGCTCAGATGGCTGTTGGCGCAGAAGTGGTACAAAGATTGGGGCAAATAAAAGCCGACCTTTGTTTATTGGGCACCAATAGCATTGATTTGCATTTAGGGATAACTGATTTAGAGTGGGAAATCATTGAAGTTAAAAAAGCCATGATTGCCTGTGCGCAAAAAACCGTTTCTTTGGCCATCTCCGAAAAACTCAATTCTTCCCAAAGATTGCAGGTTTGCCCACTAGAAGCTGTAAATATTTTAATTACCGAATTGGCTCCTACAGACCAGCGTTTATTGCCCTATGCCAAGCGCGGGTTAAGCATTTTATAGCTTAGTGTAGGGTATACACTTAAATACCTGCATAAATATGTGCATTATTTTGCTGATAATTTTCTGGTTTTAACAGAT
>JAIXYL010000040.1 GCA_027490265.1 Sediminibacterium sp. | reverse complement strand
GTAGCCTGCAAAACGTCTTGCCCATACAATGGTCAAAACATTGGGATCAAACACTTTACCTGTTTGGTCGGCTACAATTTCAAAAGCACGTTTCTTTAAGAATTTTTTTCGATCGTCATATACTTCATCATTGCCTTCTTCCATGGCGCGATACATTTGTTTATCAGCCCAATAACGCCAGTTTTGCGCATTGGTAATTGACGTGATCGGACAAATGCCTTCGTAATTCTTCCACATTTCACGGCTCACTTCACCATGTAATGCAGATACCCCATTTGCTTTTCTAGCGAATCTTAACGCAGCCAATGAGTGATTGAATTGATCATCTTGAATGCCCGTTAATTTTCTTACTTCATCAATACTGAGTCCACAGAAATAACTCATTTTATGGCATAAGTAAATATCGTGTTTTTCATTCCCTGCTTCTTCTGGTGTATGGGTGGTAAATACCAAATGGTCTTTTACTTTTTGTACACTTTTAAATTTGTTCAACAAATAAAAGGCAGAAGAAATGCCATGTGCTTCGTTGAGGTGATAAACGTCTGGATTAAAGCCCAACTCATCTATCAGCTTTGCTCCACCTACACCCAATAAAATAAACTGGGCCACTTTAGTTGCCACATTGGCATCATACAAACGATGCGTAATGGTTTGAGACACGTAATCGTTTTCTGGCAAATCTGTACTCAATAAAAATAGGGGTGCACTATTAAACGTTTCTGGATTTAAGTAATAGGCTTTCACCCAAACTGGATGCTCGTGAATTAAAATTTGAAATTTGATGCCAGTGTCTTCAAGGAAACTGTAAATCTTTTCCATGAAAGTAACTTGAAGGGTTTGGTCTTGGTTTCTGGCTTGATCATAGTAGCCGTATTTCCATAATATACCAATACCAATCATGTTTTGACGCAGTTCGTAAGCGCTACGTAAATGTGACCCTGCAAGATATCCTAAGCCACCACTGTATATTTTTAAAGGTTGATGTATGGCGAATTCCATTGAGAAATACGCAGCTTTCTTAGCGTATTGCTCATTAATTTGATAAGGAACATTGTAACTTCTAAAATTCATTTTTACTTATTTGGTTAACAATTGATAAGGCAATATAAGGCTAAAAAGTGATAATGTAAATTTTACACTAACTAACGTTTATTTACTTTTTTTTTCTTGGGTTCTCGCTTTTTTATATAGTTGTCATCGAAATAACATTTTATGCCACGGTGATTCCCACAACTGCCTTGTTCTTTAATTTTGAGTTGTGCGCCGTTGAAAATAAAATCAATTAAACAAGGATCACCATTTTTTGAATAAATCCCTTCTGAAGGTTTGCTTAATTTGAATTCGCCTTTTAATTCAGCTTTGCAAGCCCCTTTATTTTTTTCGAATAAGATGAAAAATAAATAGTGATTTTGATCCTTACCATCACGGATAGACACGTAATTATTTTTGTCTTTAATATAATCTCCACTGAATTTATTCAGTCTTGGTAACGTATCCAAAGGATTGATCACAGCTGTTTTGGTTGGGTCTTCATTTGAATCATTGATCACTACCATAAAAAAGCCCGCATCGTTATACACCCATCCAGAACGGGTAAACAATAAGTCATTGGCTTTACCCATTTTTTCTCTGCTGATTAAAAATGTGGGTTCTTTATTGATGGACAATGAGCGATGATACTCACTCGCATCAATATTGTTGAGTAATTCCTTGCTCGCTAAAAATTGGTTTTGATCATTGGTTACAAAAACCACCAAACGCTTTTTCTTTTTGTTTTCCTTGATGATGAACAACAAATATTTTTCCTTCTCTTTTTCAATGATCCCAATCGGATGTATATTGAAAACCTTGGTCTTACCCATGATTTGTGTAAAGGCACTGTCTGGATAAAACTGCAAGAACAGTTCCTTTCCAATCAAAACAGTATCTGCATTGGCATCAATATTTGTATCAGAAACCGAATAGGGCAGTTTCATTGGTTTGAAAGCCGCCAAGAAATCTTTGGCCTTAACGGGTGTTTTTCCAGAAAGATCTACAGGAGCCGACTGGCAGGCCCAGACACCAATTCCGATTAAAACAATGATTACTAAATGTTTAGCAAGTTTCATCACATGCATATTTTTATAAAAATAAGTGTTTTGGAGCTTGGGTTCATATTTGTTTGTTTAAGCCAATATTAATTTTTAGATTTGTCTAAAAATTATTTTAAGGATGTCTATTTCTGTTGCAGAAGAAAATTATATCAAAACCATCTATCAATTGCAGATGCATGAAGATTTGGTAAGCACCAATGCCGTGGCAGCTGCCTTGCAAACTTCTGCTGCCTCTGTAACCGATATGCTGAAAAAATTAAAGCTTAAAAAATTATTGGTTTACGAAAAATATAAGGGCTTCAAATTAAACCAACAAGGCATTCAAACAGCATTAGGCATCATTCGCAAGCACCGGCTTTGGGAAACATTTTTAGTCAATACTTTGCAATTCAAATGGGACGAGGTGCATGAAGTTGCAGAACAACTTGAACATATTCAGAGTGCCCAATTGATTCAGCATCTCGACCAATTTTTAGGTAATCCCCAATTTGATCCTCACGGCGACCCTATCCCTGATGCTGCGGGTAAAATCCCCATAAGGGAACAAATTAATTTAACCCAATTACCTGTACATGCGATGGGTAAAATTTCAGCAGTAGGCAGCCAGTCTTCAGATATGCTGGCTTTGCTGCGACACAAACAAATTGAGTTAGGGGCTACTATTAAAGTGGAACAAATATTTGCCTTTGATGAGTCCATTGATGTCACCATCAATCAAGCAACGCTTGTGAATATCAGTGCCAAATTGGCGAAACATTTGTACGTAAAAACTATTGCATTATGAGAGTGAGTCAAGCAGAACAGTCGTTGAGTGAAGTGCATGAGTCGGTTGATACAACCCTGCCCAGAAAGGGTTGGAGACGCATCTTGGCTTATATTGGTCCTGCATATTTGGTGAGTGTTGGTTATATGGATCCTGGTAATTGGGCAACCGATTTACAAGGTGGAGCTAAGTTTGGGTACCAATTAATTTGGGTATTGCTCATGAGCAATTTAATGGCCTTGCTTTTGCAAAGTTTAAGTGCCAGGTTGGGCATTGTGCGCAGAAGAGATTTGGCACAAGCCAATCGCGAAACCTATCCACCATTTGTTAATTTCTGTTTGTACATTTTAGCAGAATTGGCCATTGCAGCTTGTGATTTGGCAGAGGTTTTGGGAATGGCCATTGGAATTCATTTGTTAACAGGATTGCCCATTTTATGGGGCACCGTAATTACAGTTTTAGATACTTTTTTGTTTTTGTTTTTGCAGCGCTGGGGCATCCGAAAAATGGAAGCATTTATCATTGCCTTGGTGGCAATTATTGGGTTGTCTTTTTTAATTCAAATATTGATTGCGCAACCAGCAATGGGGGATGTAGTAGGGGGATTGGTGCCGGGCTTTTTAGACAATGGCGCGCTGTACATTGCAGTGGGGATTATTGGCGCTACAGTGATGCCGCACAATCTTTACTTACACTCAGCCTTAGTACAAACGCGAAAAATCAGTCCTGATGAACAAGGCATCAAAAGAGCCATTAAATACAATTTGATTGACAGTACAGTGGCATTGAATGCCGCATTCTTAGTCAATACTGCCATATTAGTGTTGGCTGCAACGGTGTTTTTTAAAACTGGCAATACAGAAGTTGCCAAAATTCAAGATGCCCACCATTTACTAGAACCACTATTGGGTTCTGCATTAGCCCCAATTTTATTTGCCATTGCCTTAATTGCTGCTGGGCAAAGCTCAACCATTAC
>JAIXYL010000186.1 GCA_027490265.1 Sediminibacterium sp. | reverse complement strand
CACATTTTACGCATTTACCCGGCACTCAGGCTGCATTGGATATTGCATTGCATGATGCATTTGGCAAATGGGCGCAAATATCTGTAGCTGAATTTTATGGTATTCAAAGGGAACCCTTGAAAACTTCTATCACCATTGGCATCAAAAATAGCGAGGAGACCATTGCAGAAGCGAAAGCATATGCTGATGCAGGGTTTGATGTCTTCAAAATTAAAACTGGTGTAGATGTAAACGAAGACATTGAAAGAGTGATCAAACTGCATGAACATTTTGGCAACCGTGTGCAATTAAGAGTGGATGCCAACCAAGGCTATTCCATTCATGAACTCAAACAATTCATGAAAGCCATACAATTTGTTCCAATTGAATTAATTGAACAACCTGTAAAAGTTGGTGATGAAGCCAAGCTTTTATTATTAGACCAATCTGAAAGAGCACTGATCACTGCCGACGAATCTTTGCATGATGCCAAAGCCGCATTGGCGTATGCCAGCCATCAACAGCCCTTTGGCATTTTCAATATTAAACTCATGAAATGTGGCGGCATCTTAGCTGCCAGAGACATTGCAACCATTGCAAAGCCTGCGGGCATTGATTTATTCTGGGGTTGCAATGATGAAAGTATGGTGAGCATCACCGCTGCATTGCATGTGGCTTATAGTTGCCCGCATACCCGTTACTTAGATTTAGACGGCAGTTTCGATTTGGCGGAGGATTTGGTATCTGGCGGCTTCACCATAAAAAACGGGTTGATGATGATCAATCAACAACCCGGATTAGGTTTGGAATGGTATTAATGACTCACGTGATTCACCAAATCATTGTCCATTTTATATTCGGCCTTAAAATTATTTAGGACCACGGTAATATTTTTATCCTTCGAACCAAAATTGATAAAGTCTTTAATCATTTCGAGCACATCATAATCAATGTACACTGTTTGTGCTGCATCAATAACCACTGTAGCATTTTCAGGTAAATGTGCAAGGGTTTGTTTGATGGCTGCTTTGTTTAAAAAGGATACTTCCTGTGCCAAATCAATATGAATGGTTTCTCCATTTACATGTTTTTCTTTTTTGAAGAAATAAGCCAGTTTCATATTGCCTTTTAAGATGAAATAAATACTCACCACTAAGCCTATCCCAACACCTTTTAATAAATCGGTAAAGACCACTGCAACTACGGTTATAATGAATGGAACAAATTGCTGCATTCCATTCTGCCACATATGTTTAAAGGTCTTGATGCTGGCCAACTTTAATCCAATCATGATTAAAATAGCTGCTAAACTCGCCATGGGAATTTTATTCAACAAACCTGGTACTGCTAAAACCGCTGCTAATAAAAACACACCATGCGCAATAGCTGCCAATTTTGTTTTGGCCCCAGCATTAATATTGGCAGAGGTTCTTACAATCACCGATGTCATGGGCAGTCCACCTAAAAAACCAGATAATATATTGCCAATGCCTTGTGCGTTCAGTTCTCTGTTGGCACTTGAAAATCGTTTCAATGGATCCATTTTGTCACCAGCTTCTAAACATAGCAATGTTTCAATACTGGCAACAATAGCTATGGTAACACCTACCATCCAAACTTTCAACTGCATAAAGCCTTCAATGCTTGGCATGGTAAATTGATTGGTGAAATCTGTCCAAGAAGTAGCAATGGGCAACAACACCAAATGCTCGTCTTTAATTTCTAATGATGGAAAGCGAGCAGCAAATAATTCATTTAATAAAATACCCGCAACCACTGCTACCAATGCACCGGGTATGGCTTTTATTTTTTGTAGTGCTTTTACTTTATTGAATGCAACAATAATTGCGATGGATACAATAGCCACAATGATGGCACCTGCATGTGCAAAATTAAATGCGTGTAAGATTTCAGTAAAATACCCTTTGTCTGCTTCAATCAATTGGTAAGAATAAAAATCACCCTCATGTTCTAAATCATATCCAATGGCGTGTGGCAATTCTTTTTTGATAATGATGATGCCAATGGCTACCAACATCCCTTCAATTACACTGGTTGGAAAATAACTGGATATGCCGCCTGCTTTTGCCAAACCTAAAGTCAATTGAATGGCGCCTGCAATCACTACAGCCGTTAAAAAACTTGGATACCCCATATCTGTAACGGCAACCAAAATAATGGCAATCAAACCGGCTGCTGGACCAGACACACTTACATTTGAGCCGCTTAAATAACCAACAGCTATACCGCCAATCACTCCTGAGATAATCCCTGCAAATGGGGGTGCACCACTAGCCACCGCAATACCCAAACACAATGGCAATGCTACTAAGAACACCACCATGCCTGCCAATATATCCGACTTAAAATATTTTGTGGTCAATTTCATACGTTAAGATTTGATCCATTGGTGTTGTTTGTACCATTGAATTGTGTGCTCCAGTCCTTTTTGAAGTGGATAGTCTGGTGTAAATCCCAGTTGCTTTAACAGTGTAGCATCCACCCCCCAATTGGGTGCTTGAAATTCTTTGAGGCGTTCTTTATTAAGCACCGGCGTTACTCCCCTCAAATTGCCAATCCACTCACTCAAGTGTGCGGCTGCTTTTGCAATTGGAACGGGTACTACGATGGGTAAGGTTTTTTTACCCAACACGCT
>JAIXYL010000048.1 GCA_027490265.1 Sediminibacterium sp. | reverse complement strand
TTAGCTGGTGTATTTGCTGCTGTAGGAATTTATGCAAGCAGCGTCACCAACAATACCATCGCAGCATTTGGATTAGGTGCTTTATTGTCTTTTGCATTGTTTGCCGGATTTAGTGCCATTGCCAAATTGCCAAGCTTTAGTAATGGAGCGGATTATTATATTGATTTGTTGGGCATACAAATGCACGCCGCCAATATTAGTAGGGGTGTGTTGGCCGCTTCAGACATTATTTACTTTCTAGCGGTGATTGTATTCTTTCTGTATTTAACCCAATTGCAATTATCGGTTAAGTCCAAAAAACTTAAACCTATTGGCATCGCTGCCATGTTGTTTGTATTGGTTTCAACGATGGGATCAATGCTGACGCAACGTTTAGACCTCACAGCAGATAAGCGGTTCACCCTAAGTCCATCAACGGTAACATTACTTGAAAGCATTGATTCAACCATTACAGTGGATGTTTTTTTAACAGGAGACATGCCAGCCGATTACAAAAAGCTCAGCATTGCAACCAATGATATACTGGCATCTTTTAATAACCATGCCAACAATCAAATTAAAGTACGCTTCAATAAACCAGGTGATGATTTAAGTGATGATACAGCAAGGGCGGTACTCTATGATAGTTTGCAAAGAATGGGCGTGGTGTTTGAACAGGCAACCACTGCGCAAACCAAAGGAGACGCCACATTGAATCAACTGGTGATTCCAAGTGCATTGGTGCAGTATCAAAAAAATCAACCACCGATTGTTATCGACTTGAGAAGCAGTAGAAAAATATATAAGCAATACAATTTGTTGGCAGAAGAACCACAGGAAGATGTTGAAGCCACTCGCAATGCAGCAGAAGCATTATTAGAAAACAAATTTGCGAGCGCCATCTACAAACTAACCCGAAAAGAGATCCCTACCGTTGCTTATGTAGTGGGCAATGGGCAGCCAACTGATTTAACCGTGAATGATTTGGGTGAAAGCTTGCGCAATGATTATCGCTTAGGGATTTTCAATTTAAAACAAGCTTATCCAGATGCATCTGTCATTAAAACCCTATTAATTGTAAAACCGAAAGAACATTTTACAGATGAGGATTTGTTGAAGTTAGATCAGTACGTCATGCATGGCGGAAATATCATTTGGTTCATCGACAAGCTTCACGCCGAACTAGACAGCTTGAAAAGAACAGAAGGCCAATACACTGCATTTGATAGAGACCTCGGCTTAGATGAATTGTTGTTTAAATATGGGGTACGCATCAACGGTGATTTATTACAAGACCTGAATTGCTCTAAAATTCCTTTAGTGGTTGGTAAAAATCCAGATGGTAGTATTCGCATGCAACGCATGCCATGGCCCTATTACCCATTGCTGTTGTCAAGAACGCCCAATCCCATTTCAGATAATTTAGATCGTGTATTGCCCATCTTTCCTTCTAGCATTGATACTGTGATGGCCAAGGGCATACAGAAAACCATTCTGTTGGCTTCAGATAGCAATAGTCGGGTATTGGCATCGCCAGCCCTTGTGTCTTTAAACAGTGTGCAAAGCCAAGAAGATTTATACAGTTTTAATAGAAGTTATATACCTGTAGCCGTATTACTAGAAGGCAAATTCAATTCTTTGTTCAGCAATCGATTGCCCAAGTCGGTCCTTGATTCTATCAAAGCTTTTACCGGAAGGCCTTATTTGTCATCCGCCATTAAGCCAGGCAAACAGATTGTTGTAGCCGATGGTGATATCGTGACCAACGAAGTCAGTAATACCACAGGGCCTTTGCCCATGGGGCTGATTCAAATGGAAAACTATCGCTTTGCCAACAAAGCTTTTTTTCTAAACAGTATAGATTATCTTTCAGCCGATAATGCATTGTTTGAAAGTAGAAATAAGACCGTTGTATTGCGCTTGTTGAACAAGCAACTATTGCAAGAACAACAACTGTTTTGGCAAATCGTCAATGTATTGTTACCAGTAGCAGTAGTATTGCTTACTGGGTTTTTATTTCAATGGTGGCGTAAAAAACGGTACAGTATTTAATTCAGCATATACATCATGAACACACATCAAATTGTTTATTTAGTTTTTGGCATTGTCTTATCAATTGCATTGGTTTTTGATTTAGGCTTATTAAGTAAAAAAAATGCCAGCATTACCATTCGTCAAGCATTGAACCAAACTTTGTTTTGGGTAGGCTTGGCCATTGCATTTTTTGTATTCTTATGGATCGAAGGTCCTGCCTTAGCAGCGGACAGTGGTGGAGCGGATGTCAGTAAACATCAATTGCCCATTGAATTTTTAAGCGCCTATTTAATGGAGTGGAGCTTAAGCATTGATAATATATTTGTGTTCATCCTCATTTTTAATTCCTTTGGCGTAAAAGAAGCGTATTATTCAAGAGTATTGTTATTAGGCATTTTAATGGCCATTGTCTTTAGAATTATTTTTATCACGCTTGGGGTTGCCTTGGTAGCTAAATTTTCTTGGCTATTGTACATTTTTGGCATCTTCTTAGTGTATACCGGCATTCATATGTTTAAAGCCAATGATGAAGAGCAGTTTGATCCACATAATTCTAAGATTTATCGTTTCCTCAAATCTTTTTTGCCATTGGTGAATCACGATGGCGGAGGCAAATACATGATCAGAGAAAACGGCAAACCGGTTTATACCACTTTATTTGTCGTAGTGATTTTATTAGCAGCCATTGATTTGGTGTTTGCTTTGGATTCAATACCTGCCGTGATGGGTATTTCAAAAGATCCATTGATTATTTATACCTCAAATATATTTGCCGTATTAGGGTTGAGGTCCTTGTTCTTTTTATTGAGAGGGGCTGTAACCAAATTTGATTATTTGCAACAAGGGATTGCCATCGTATTGGTATTCATTGGTGTTAAAATGTTAGGTGAACATTATCTCAGCATGTGGATGAGTAAAACCAGTCAGGTTGCTTTATCATTGGGTGTTATTGTGCTTTGTATTTCTGGATCAATTTTGTATTCAATTGTGTTACAGAAAAAAGGTACGCCCAAAGATTATGTTGATGACTCAGTCAAATAAGCATGAGATACAAGTTGAGTGATATCGCCCAAATTTTAGCGCAACCCATCGCAAGGGATGCCAACCGGGTCATTCAATACTTGGTAACCGATAGCCGAAATTTGGTAGAACCCAAACAAAGTATATTTTTTGCCATCAAGGGGCCCCGCCGATCGGGCAGTGCATATATCAAAGACCTGTATCAGAAAGGGGTGAGGGTATTCGTACTTGATGAACCCTTTGATACAACGGACTATTCTGAAGCTGTTTTTTTTACAGTTACTCATACAGTGGCTGCATTGCAAACTATTGCGGCGCATCATCGCGCGCAGTTTTCAATCCCCATTATTGGCATTACAGGAAGCAACGGCAAAACCATCGTTAAAGAATGGTTGTACCAACTGTTGCAGCCAGACTATCGAATCGTTAGAAGCCCCAGAAGTTATAATTCACAAATTGGGGTACCATTGAGCATATGGCAAATGGCTGAAGACCATCAATTAGGCATTTTTGAAGTGGGTATTTCAGCGCAAGGCGAAATGCAAGCATTGGCCAATTTGGTAAAGCCAACCATGGGAGTATTGACCAATATTGGTGATGCACATGATGAGGGCTTCAAAAATGTACAGGATAAAATCAATGAAAAGACCAAGCTGTTTGCTGCTGCTACTGAAGTGATTGCGGCTACCGATTTTATTCCGGAAGCCTTGCAAACAAATCCCATTGTTGTATCGTGGGGATCAAAGCCGCTGCTTACACCAGGGCATCCGATGCCTACTTTGCAGTTGTTGCAACAACAGAAGCAGGCGCATCATACGGTATTGTTATTGCAATACCATGCCGAGCCATTTTCTTTGAAAGTGCCTTTCACGGATGCTATATCAATACAAAATGTCATCACCTGTGTATTGGTGATGTTGCAAATGCAATATGATATAGCCATTGTACAAACGCGGGTGATGGAATTGCAAGCCGTTGAAATGCGCATGCAGTTGCGAAAAGCCATTAATCAATGTTATGTATTGAATGACAGTTACAGCAATGATAAACTGTCTTTGTCATTGGCCTTACAATTCATCCAAGAGCAAGCCAATCAACAACCCATCATTGCCATCCTATCTGATATTGTAGCGTCCGGACAACCCGCCCAATCCTTGTACCAAGAAGTTGCGCAATTATTGGCCAATAACCAGGTGAAACAATTGTACGCTGTTGGTCCTGACATCAGTCAATATTTTTTGAATGAGTTGAATCAACCCATGCAGTTTGCAGTGTTATGTTTTGCCAATACCGAACAATTATTGCAGCACTTACAAGAGACCATGTTTCAGCAATCTTATATTTTGTTAAAAGGCGCGCGAAAATATGGTTTTGAACAAGTGGCTCATTGGTTAGAACAACAAGTACATCAAACCATCATGGAGATTAATTTAACGGCCATGGTGCATAATTTAAAACTGTATCAATCATTATTGAAGCCTGATACCAAGCTGATGGCCATGGTGAAAGCATTTGGTTATGGCAGTGGAGCAGGGGAAGTAGCCAGACGACTGCAACAACAACAGGTGGATTATTTAACAGTGGCCTATGCAGATGAGGGGGTAACCCTACGAAAAGCAGGCATTTATCTGCCCATTATGGTCATGAGCGCAGATGCGTATTCATTTGATGCCATGGTGAATGATCAATTAGAACCTGAACTCTTTTCGTTTCCCATTTTGCATGCTTTCCATGATTATATAGCTAAGCAGGGGTTAACCGATTATCCCATTCATATTAAGCTGAATACGGGCATGAATCGATTGGGATTTGATAGCAAAGATGTACCCGATTTGTGCAAATGGTTAAGTCAACAAAATCGATTAAGGGTTAAATCTGTATTAAGTCATTTGGCTGCAAGTGAGGATCCTACAGAAGATGCATTTACACAAGAACAGGTCAATCTTTTTGACGATGCTTGCCAACAAATTGAAATAGCCATCGGTTATGGATGCATCAAGCATATTGCCAATACGGCCGCAATCAGAAGGCATCCTGAATGGCAATTTGATATGGTTCGATTGGGCATTGGGTTATATGGCGCAGACGCCACAACGAATCCCCCTTTACCATTGCAGCCAGTAGCCACACTTAAAACCACGGTTGCGCAGGTTCGAATGGTCAAAGCAGGGGAAACAGTTAGTTATAATCGATCTGGTAAAATCACCAGAGACAGTGTAATTGCAACCATACGTATTGGATATGCTGACGGTTTTTCTAGAAGATTGGGCAATGGTATAGGGAAGCTGTGGATTGGCGGACAGCTGGCTCCCACAGTCGGAAAAATTTGTATGGATATGTGTATGATTGATGTAACAGATATTCCCAATGTGAAAGAGGGCGATCAGGTTGAAATTTTTGGAAAGCATATACCTATTCAATCAGTAGCCAATGCGGCAGATACCAATGCCTATGAAATCATGACAGGCATTAGTTTGCGGGTAAAGCGCGTGTATATAGAAGAGTAATTATTTGCAGTATTGTTTCTTTAAATAGTCTGCTTGAAGGCTACCTAATTTACCCGCTTGGGTAAAATCTGAACAGCAGCCCGATTTATCAGCCATTTTCTGTTTCACTAAACCTCGTTGTAAAAAAAAGCTGGCTTCTTT
>JAIXYL010000130.1 GCA_027490265.1 Sediminibacterium sp. | reverse complement strand
TCTACCAATCCAATTAAATGACCATATTTTATTTTCCCTCCTGAATACTCAGCAGTTAATATATTACCGACCTGTTTGTAAACAAAAATTGTGTCTTCTGAAGTTTCGCCGTTGTCTGAATTACTGATAGGTCTGAATTGCTTTTCATTATAATTGATACTTGTATTCATCTTAGTTTGTTTAAATGCATATGTAGAATACACAATTCTTTTTACTGTGCCAAAGATATACGCACATTCACCCCAGCTCGGGTATTGGTAATAGGTGCCGATGTAGATATATAAGGGGTTACGCGCCGTTGGTCGAAGAATAACCGAAGATTGATGCGATTATTAATCACATAATCAATTGCTGGCTGAATCGTAATTTCTTTTTGACCACCAGTACCATAAGCATTGGTTTGATCTAATCGGCTATTGCTAATAGATACATCTCTAACTGAGACGTCTAATTTTAAATTCAAATCGTTTTGCAAGCCTTTCCCTGCAATGTTGAATGGTAATTTGAAACCGCGTTTGCGCCAATTTAACCCCACAATCCATTCAGTACTTCTGCTCTCACTTAATTGATAATCTACCAAGCTTAAACTCAACTGTCTGCTTTTTCTAAATTCTAAGTTGAAATTGAATTGACTGATGGTGGTAAAATCAATTTTGAGTAAGGGTTCAAATCGTTCGGCCATACTAATATTGGGCACTAAGAAGAACGGAATAAAATTACCGCTGGTGGTATCAATAAAGCCAGGCGCACTCAATCTGAATGGATCTTGATACAAGAGGGCACTGCTGAAACTATTCATGCTCAATTGTCCATTGTACCCATGACTGATGGTGAAATTTTGGAACACAGCCGCCAATGCAGGTATCTTAGTAAGTCCTGTATAGGTTAATTTCCAATTGGGTTTGGGTATGATGCCACTAAATGGATTGGCACTAATTCTACTAGCCCCTTCACGCAGTAACGCAATCGTATTGGGATCCTTACCAGTGTAGGCTGCTAAGAAAGAAGGAATCAATACATCTTGCGCATATCTGCCATAACCAGTTGCAAAACCATCCGGTGTAAACTTTTGGTTATTCGGTAATTGTTGCCAATAAGGATTCAACGCCGCAACTCTTCTGGACACGATCAAACGATTGGCTTCAAATTCCTTGAATGTTGCAGACAACTCATTCGGATTAGATGATCCAAATAAGGTATTAATGGCAATATAAGACACGCTAAAACCTCCATTGAATAAGGGGTTCAGCTGACCAAAATTATTGCCGGTTCCAGTGGTGTCTTTAATTAATGCCGTATAATCTTTGGTGAAGGATTTGTCTAAATTGATATCGATTAACAATTCACGGATGGGTTCTATTTGTGCCGTAATATTTAAGCGTTGTTCAAAACTTTGTCTATATAAAAAGTTGAAAGTGCTGTCTTTGGACAATAAACCTTTTCCAATTTTTTGATTAATCCAATTGGCATCAGGTTGTTTTCCAAAAACATAATCTAAACCAGGTGCCATGCTTCTAAAATTCTGACCAATGAAATTGGTACTGTCCATATACCCAGGCAAACGACTTCTAAAATTCTCTCCATAATTCAAAGAGATGGTTTTAAACATCGTCAAAAATTTACCAGCGGTTCTTTCTAATCCACCTAACTCTGGCGTGATGCCCTGACGCAACATTTTTTCAGCATTGCGAATATCTCTGCGTTGCTGTCTCCAACGTTTTAATGCATCGGTTCTTTTCTGTCCAGTTAAACCCGCCAATACTTCTTCTTTAGAAGGAAATACGGATCCAAGTGGATTGACCGTTGGGGTTGGATTACGGCCGTTTTTCGGATCATTTTTAGACCTTGGTGGTGGAATATTATCCAAGGCTCGCATCCATCTAGATTTAGCGTACAAATTGCCAAAATTGAATTGCGCATTCAAATTATTCTCTTGTGAATTTTCGATGGTATTGCCCAGATTCACCGCAATTCTACTCGCCCCAATCCAACTGTAAGACGTACCATAACTATACCTTGCCGTTATCCAATCAGAAAACGGAAATTTATTCAAAGGAATATTGTAATTCATGATGGCTTTCTGCTGATACAAAGTATTCCGGCCACCTTTGAAGAAATTGCTGCGAACCGAATCTTTTTTAAGTTTGGTATCAATTCTTCCAAAAGGCTCATCAACTCGGGCGTTATTGGTAGCGTTAAAATCTACATTGACTGAGCGGGTTAAATCCCACCGTAAATTATAAAAACGATCAAACGTAAAATACTTATCATAGGTGGTGTCAACCCGATCTACTTTACTGTTGATGGTGTTAACAATTCTTGGAATAAATTCACCAAATTGGCGATTGATATCAGCTCTGAAGCTTAAGAAAGATGGCTTTAAATTAAAGTTAGCATCTCTAATAAACGCCAACCATGGACTCCTACCTTTAATGAACTTTTTAAAGGGTTCTATAAAATTATTTTGTCCAATATAAGTATAGCCGATGCCGCCCCGGTGTCTGGTCACTTTGTTCTGGCTAATCACAGGACTGGTATGTTCTGTTTGCGTAAAAGAATAACTAAAATCAAAATTACTCAAGCTTAACAAGCCTGCTCTACCCTGCCCTTGCAATACCCTTACATTGGTAAAATTCAATGTTTTAATGGTGGTGATATCCGCTGCTGCACGTTTGATGGAATCGCGTTGATTGGGCGCTGCAGCATTTAATTTTTCACGATAATTCACATCCAAATCGTACGGATCAAATTCAGGGGTAAGTGTAGATCGATTAATGCTGGCATATACGGGCACAGAGAGTCTGGCTTTTTTAGGCACCAACTTTCCTGCGTCAATATTGGCTGCAATATCAAACTGCATTAAGTTGTCTCTTGCCCGTTCATTGACTCTTTGTTCAATCGTACCAAATCCTTGTGTGTAGGTATTTGCGGAAACGGAAAGCGTTCCTAAATCGGCTAATACCAAATCTACTCTTCCGAGTGCGGCAGCCCCACCTTTTTCATCTAAACCAGATAAACGCAACTCATTGGCCCACACTTCTGCATGAATGGCAACACCGTTTGGTCTTGAAGGATTTTCAACAGCCACTAAAAAACCACGTACTTCACCCAGATTGGGATTACCCATAATGGAAAAGGTTTTGTTTCCAATCACTTTTCTAAAAATGGCACCCAATGAAGCACCCGAATTATTTCTTTCAAGTTTTAAGTCAATTAAATCGCGCAATAAGAAATCAATATTGTTGTCTTCTGGCCAAATTCTAGCTTCTTGACCGCGTGGATAAATACCCGGAGGGGTAATTTTCAGCGGCACTTTTATTTCATAATAATTGTTCAAGAAGTCTTGACCAATTCTGATGACTGCATTGATTTCATTGTCTACCACTGGTCTTTGTCCAGTGATGGATTCAGCGTGCATGTACATTGACAACTTCGTATACCGTCTGATGTCTAAATTCAAAGTTTTAAAAATACCTCTTGCATCGCCTGATTGCAAATTGTTGACACGCAAAGCAATGGCTTGTTCATTTTGTTGCAAATTCACCCCATTGTTGCTCAGCAATTGCACACGCTCCACATTAGGTGGCATTAAATAATTCACTGGTGTCCTGCTGCTGTTCTCTTCTAAGTTAACAGCCAAAGTATTGAAGGTAGTACCTGTGGTGGTATTGATTGGGGTATATGAGCCTGTTGTATCTAGATTGTAAATAAATTGACGCCATTGGTTTCTTACCAAGTCTAAACGCGCCAATCTGACTACTACAGAATCTTCAAAATCGGTCATGTACAATCGTACAAATCGGATGGATTTAAAATCGGGAATATTGCCCACTTTGCGCGTATAGCCCTTGATAGGAACTCTAAACAAATACCAATCTTCTGTACGGGTAACCCCATCCGCAGAATTCACCGTTACTCTTTTTTTATCTGTGATATAAGGCGTTCTGCCAACATCCATGCCAGGCACTAAGGGCACTTCATATTCGTAATAGGTTTCTGATTCGTTTAGTGTATTGTCTCTGTTTAAATCTTCGTTGTCTGGAAACAATGTAGCAGCAGAAGTAAGCTGCCCGCTCGTTGTAGCAACAGGAGAATTTCCTTGGGGATTATTGAAGTTTTTGTATCTGCCCAAAATACCCAATCCGATGGCATCGAATGCTGGATCGCGGTACCATTGATAATTGTCATTAGACGGATCTTGAAAACTGCGTTGGTAAACAGCAGATGCAGGACCAAAATTATTGGCCAACTGTTCTAAGATATAATTCTTTTTGCGACGCTCGGCAATATCATCAATCCCATCAAAACCTACGTCTTGAAAAATACGATCATTCGGATCATTGCTAAAGGCCTGTGTAATTTGAATAGGATTGACCGGCGTTTTGCCCCAAGTATTGCTGCTGTCTACAGAGGATGGCACAGTAGGCGTATTCATTCCATTTTCGTAAAATCTGCGCCCATCTTTTAAAATATCTTCACTGATATTACCAAAGTTTAAAAACAGTTTTCCGCCTCTGCTTGTAGGATTGGTAATGAATGGATTTTGCATCCAAAATTCTACAAACTCAATATTGTTGGTTTCAAAATCGGTTTGATCAATCGCACGCATGATACCACCCCATCTCCTACTTGGATTACTCAAACGACCTGCTGCATTGATTTGTCCAACCCTTGTTTCAAAATTGTAAGGACCTTTTTCTGTTGGATAAAACGCCAAATCAAATGTAGGTGCTTGTACATCGGTGATATTGGTAGTGCGTTGCGGGAACAATTCATTTGTAAATACTTGACGCACCCTTGGGTCACTCAATTCAGTTAAATTTCTACGAAGTGGATTATTCGGACTGTTTTTGTCTTGCAAATTGGGTTCAATATTATACCATGCTAGTTTGGCTCTATTGAAATTGTAATTGATAGAGTCGGTTAAAGTAGATTCTGGAAAACGCGGATTCCCTTGAGGCGTAGAAGCCAATGCCCAGGCTACAAATGGAAAACGCAAATCAATATTGGCTCTGGTGCCTTCAAAATCATCAATAAAAATTAAGCCCTGATCGCCCCTACCAATTTGAGGCGGATGACCAGGTTGTAACAAAGCCGCTTCCCCATATGCATTAATGCTAGACTTTGCCTTGGTTGTATAAAAGGGCAACTTATCCAACAATCTTGTTAAGCCCGGCAATTCAGACCGATAACTAAAATCTAATCCATACATGGTGTTGCGAATGGGATCATCTCCATAGCCCATTTTGGTGAAGAAGGGTCGCTCACCCAAACGCACCATGGATGCCCCAATCGATAGATTTTTATTTGCCAAATAATCCACCCTTAATCCAGCAAAGCCTCGTTGCTGCATACCAAAGCCAATATTGTTTTCAAAATTGACTTTAACAGGAATATTGGCACTTAAAATACCTTGGTTTAAAATCTTGACGGTTCCTAAATTATAATCAACAATAAAGTCGGCGCCTTCTCGCAAGATCTGTCCACCGGCCGTTACCGAAACCGACCCCTGAGGAATATTAAATGTGTTTAAATAAATTTCCGAACTACCACCAGAACCTTTTACCTGTCCTTGCATAATAAAGCGGTTGACATTGGCAAAGGTTTGCGCAATCGCTTTAATGGAATCATACAATTGGTAATACACATATTTGTCCTTGGTGGCTTGTGGCAAACCTGCAAACGCAAGTGTATCCAAATCTCTACCAAAGGGTTCTAATACTGGAAATACCACCCTACCCATTTGTGGCAAAATGGTGAAGCCTTCAATATAATCAAAGACACCATCGGGTTGTGGATCGTTTCGATTATTGAGTCGGTCTAAATTTAAAATGCGCAATAAGGGTTGACCATCAACTGCCACATTGGTTTCAGGCAGAAAACGTTTTAGCCCACCGCTGGGCTCTTCATATAAAACGTTTAACTTAAAATCGGTTCTTTCTATGCCACCAAATAAATCAAGCGAGTAAACGTTTTTCATCATCCAACTCCAGATAGGCAAATTGGTTCTTTGTGAAGTGGCTTTTAAAAGTTTTAAGAACAATACTTTTTGAACCCCCTTGTTAGAGTCTAAGGAAATATCCTGCGAAAATTCACCCACTTGAAATACTCTTCCATTATAGGTGTACTGAAACGCAACAGCCAATACCTCATCTGCTTGCAATTGCGTATTGATAGAAATAAAGCCTGCTTGCGGATTAAAATAGTATTCATTGGTGGTTAACTTTCTTGCAAATGTTTTTTCAAAATCATCTACCGGATTAAGGCCTTTACCCAATAACAAACTATTGATAAATGCAGGATTTCTGGCATTGGGGTCTCCTGCCAAAGACGCATACAAATTATTGGCACCATTGGCTGGCAAAGGATTATTGGTTAACGATTGGATCGCAGGATTAAATGGTGCAGGTTCTCCTAAGTCCATCAAGCCCACTACATCACGTGCATCGGTAGTAGCGCCTGTTCTATTGGTCACCCAAACCTCCATGCGTTGAATTTGAACCTGTGAATTCACCACTGGTAAATTCCGCATGGTCTTATTGAAGT
>JAIXYL010000093.1 GCA_027490265.1 Sediminibacterium sp. | reverse complement strand
GATTAGCGGGACTTGCCACAATAGTGGATGCATCGGTAAAATTAATAGGGGTATTCTCACAAGTAACAGCGGGCACCGTAAATGCAGCAATGGGTTTATTGGACAAATTGATGGGGACCGACTTGGTGGCCACGCATCCAAAATCAGATATAGCGGTTAATTGGGTGGTAAAGTTACCCGCTGTTGCAAAGGTTTTTGCAGGATTTTGTAAGGTAGACGTTGTACCATCTCCAAAAGTCCAATTCCATCCTACAATAGCCCTACCAGTACCATTGGACAGATCGGTAAATTGTAAAGGCGCTGACACGCAGCCGGAATCGGCAGTCACAAAACTAAAGTCTGCAACAGGTGCATCATTCACGACAATATTGTCTGTAATTTCTTGCTCATTGGTATTACTACAGCCATCCGATTGCGGCAACAAAGATGTAGTGGTAAATTTAATGGGATATGTGCCAGCCGCTGTGAATGTATAGGTTTGAGGAATTTTGTAGACGTAATAGGTTTTGCCATTGGAAATATAAGTAGAATCAAAACTGCTAGGATTAAAGGTTGCAACCGGTGGACCATTTAAATTGGCGGCCCCTAAGAAGTCTAATACAATTTTAGTGGGTTGATAACTCACCGCTAGTTTTAAATTAAAATTCGTGTTGGAACAAGTGGCTGAATAATTAACCGTAGCTAGGCTTGGAAATTGATTTTGAATGGTCACAGGTGGATTTAAGTCCACGATATTCGTGCCTGCGTTGTAGCCGTAGCTCTCCACATTCCCCATGCCATAAGCAATAGCAATGAATCCACTGTCTGCTCGAATATTGTGACTGGGATTGGTTTGTGTACTTGCAGACACATCTTCACGCAAATAAGAATAATCAGAATTTGGAATGGGCGTCCAACCAGAGGTTGGCGGCGCACCGTCAATGGTTAAGCTCCCCGTGTTGGCCGTTTTCATCAACACATTCAAATAATGCACCGTGATATTGGTATTGGGGGGTGTTAGATCCCTCCGTGCAGATACAACCGATACATTATTGATGGTTTGCTCTAAAGGATTGATGGTAACCATTTCTGGATCCCCGATATTTCCTGCATCACAACTTTGAGATGTCATGTATTGCACCACCAATATGGGCTTATCAGATGTAATGATATTGGGCTGAAAACTGACAAAATCGTAATAACTGTTTTGCTTAATCGTATTGACATTTATGGGAGCCCCATTTAAATTCACAACCGTAGTTGGGTCTTTAACAATGATGCGAATAATATCCCCTTGTTTTCTAGCAAACGGTGCAGTTATATAATTGCGTCCCCATGCATTGGATGGGAATACCTGTTGAAACAAATTGTCTCCACCATTGCCACTGGTAACCGTTGGCGAGCAAAAGCCTGTCCACGTTGATCCTGTAAAAACAGCAATGGGTTTACAAGTTGACCCTGTAGTTGAAATACTTCGAATACTTGATCCCGTTAAATCAGACAGAGACTGCACTTGATATACATCGCCCTTATTCATTGCAATGGTATACGCTTGGCCAGCAACCCTTGTAGGAATGCCCGAGCTATTCCCTTTCAAATTAAATTCAACAGTTGTATTGTCTTCAGTAGCTACCACTGTAATTTGGCTTCGCCCTTGATTGGTGGTTTGCAAAAAGTTTAATGAGATATATTCTTTACCCAATACATTGGTAGGAAACACCAATGAAGAACCAGATCTTGCAGCATTTAAAATATGCGCATATACCACCACAGGTTTATCCGATACCACATGAATGCCCTTAGCAGGATTGATGCCATCTGATTGCGCATTGTAAACTGCGTAGAAATTGGGGGAAATTTGGACTGTTGTAGCTTGATTAGCCGTGACTGTAAATGGGATGGTCCTGCCATCTAACTCAATTTGCCCAGACGCATTTTCTGTTGAAGAAATATACAGCGCCATTCTTGAATTGGTATTGTCTATATGTGCCGGATAAGCCAACCAAAAATCCTTACCCCTATTTGAAAAGTCCTGTGCAATCAAGCATTTCATCGAAAGGAACATCAACAACAGCAACAAACAACATTTCTTCATCAGTTCTGGGGCTTTCTCAAATCATCAAATGGTTAACAATAATACTTCATTAACAGCAAATACCGATATAAAGACCCCTTAAAATCGGCTTTCGTTGTCTTTTAATAGACCAACGGCAGATGGTCCCATACAAAAGAGCAAATCTATCATGCACATATTGGGTTGAAAGCCGATGCGGTCTTCAAATACCTGATCGTATTTGAGCCATTCCAGTCCATGGTTTTTTTGATTGGGCAGGTATAGGTTTCGGCCATCAATAATGGTGTTGTCAGGGGCTGTTTGATAAGATTGGTTAAATGTTACCACTGTTTTGCACTTCAGTTTCTTGAGTACCCATAGTACCAATTCTTTGTTTAATTCCATTAAGCGCAAATGCTTCTTCTGATAAATGGCCAATAATTCATCTCGATAAAATTCGTAAAAAGGGGCGCGCATATAACAGGCATCCAAAGCCCTGGTATGTTGAACTACCCAATTGTCTTTGTACGCAATGTTTACTTCCTTAAAAAGGCATTTCTGATTTCGGCCATTTTCCAAAGGCACAGATAAACTGATCAATCCATTGGCACCAGGTATGATCATTCGGTTGCGAATTTTGCCTTTTTGGTAGTAATCATATTCTTCAAATTCAATATACGCAAAGTTAAACAACATTTTATAGTAGTTAACCGTTCCAATATATTGATAATCAACTAATAATTTCATTAATTTGTATTCTGTTTAAGTATATTGAAGATAGCGGGATTTTATCCAATTTACCCTCCTTTATTACTATATTTTAATTTGAACAAGACATCATAAATTAATGTATATCAATTTAATACTGAAATAATTACCTGCTAAATTTATTCGCATATATTTTTTACCACTTTTATCCATAAAATGCTAAATGAATTAGTAAACAAGTTACAAAAAAATCCGGCTTAAGAGCGATTAATTTCAATTACTTTTGACAAAATTTAGTTTAGTGAGAACTCTCCTATTTGTGGCTTTTGTATCCGTTCTGGCCCTAGCTTGTTCAGCCCCCAAAGAATTAGAATACCGCGATGTTCGGAAAATGGAACTCAAACAATTGGGCTTTAATCAATCCACCCTCAATTTTGAACTGGTCTATTTTAACCCCAATAAATTTGGATTGGATCTTAAGAAAGTGGACAGCGATGTATATGTAGACAATATCTATTTGGGGAAGTTTCAATTAGACACGTTGATGCGCATTCCCAAAAACAGCGAATTCGTTCTACCATCATCCATCAATATAGACATGCGCAACCTCCTCAAAAACGCTGCGCAATTGATGTTTAAAAAAGAAGTCTTGATTAAAGCAACGGGTACTGTAAGAATTGGGAAAAGTGGATTATTCAAAACCCTTCCCTTTACTTACGAAGGCCGTCAAGCCCTTAGTTTATTTAATTAGGCTATTGTACTGGGGGAATATGACATGGCTTGGGAGGTTTGGGCCCTCCGCCATCTTCGGCTCTTTTGCAAATGGGGGGTAATTTGGCATAAGCTTCTGCCTCGGCTTTATCGTCGTCCGCATCAAAGCCGGCATTGTTCAATGCAGCTTTAATCATGGATGCATCTGCTCTATCAGGCCAAAATTGTACTTTAATTTCGCCTTGTAATAAATTGATTTTCCATTGAATCAGTCCGCTTTCCATGGTAGACTTATTCGCTTGAACCAAGTATTTCTCTAATTTATCTTTGCATTCCCAGCACTTTAAATTGGCCGACTTAATAGTTACCCATTGTTGCTTCGGCTGCTGAGCTGATGCAGTAGTGGCGATGATCAACCCAAAAATGACCAATAATTGCTTCATAGTGTATTTGTTTTATTGTCCCCAACTTGAGGGATTGTTGCTCCAATTCATCAAAGTCTCTTTCGTATCTGCAGTGACCAATCCTTTTTCTATAGCCAACTCAATCATGGTTGGGTAATTGGTTAAACTGCTGGTGTGTACACCTGCGGCTTCACATGCTTTTTTCGCGGCATCAAACCCATAATTAAAAATGGATACCATCCCAACAATTTCAGCGCCTGCAGCTTTTAACACGTCTACCACTTGCAAACTGCTTTTCCCTGTTGAAATCAGATCCTCTATGACCAATACTTGTTGCCCAGGTTCCAAAGCACCTTCAATCTGATTGCCTAAACCATGGGCTTTCGGGGTAGGTCTTACATAAATAAATGGCAACTTTAACTGATCAGCAGCCATAGCACCCCAAGGAATGCCAGCCGTGGCTACACCTGCCAAAACTGTAGCAGTTGGGTATTGTTCAAAAATGACACTGCACAACTCACTCTTGATAAAATCTCTTACATATGGAAAGGATAATACTTTTCGATTGTCGCAATAAATAGGGCTTTTCCAACCACTGGCCCAAGTAAACGGTTGATTGGGGCTCAATTGAATGGCTTGTACCTGTAATAATTTTTCTGCTACGGCTTTTTCATTTGTCATGCCACAAAAGTAAATCCTATTTTCCATTAGATTATTATGGAAATTTGCACATAAATCAAACAATGGATACAAAAATTATCAAAGCAGGTGGTGGCATTGTGGTGAATGAACAACAAGCCATTTTAATGATTTTTAGAAGAGGTTCATGGGATTTACCCAAGGGGAAATTAGACGAAGGCGAAACCATGGAAGCCTGTGCCATGCGTGAAGTAGAGGAAGAAACAGGTGTAACGCAATTAACCCTTCACAAGCTTATTGGCATAACCCATCACCATTATTTTGATCCCTATTTACAAGAGGAAGTCATTAAAGAAAGTCACTGGTACCATATGACGGTTCCAGGAGTACCCAATTTAATCCCACAAGTTGAAGAAGATATTACCGATATCAAATGGGTCCCGATGCAAGAAGTCAATACTCTATTACCCAATGCTTATGAAAGCATCAGCAAAATTATCGGTCTTTTCTTTTCAACACAGCCACAGTAAGCCTGCTGATACAAACCAAATGGCCTTGTTCGTCGTGAATTTTAATTTCCCAAACCTGAGAACTGGCGCCTATATGAATGGGTTTTGCCGTACCGGTTACCAATCCTGACCGAACACTTCTGAGATGATTGGCATTGATTTCTTGTCCTACACAGATATATGCTTGATGGTCCACAACCATTGCGGCACCAACACTCCCAAGTGTTTCAGCCAATGCAACAGAAGCACCCCCATGCAACAATCCATAGGGTTGTTTGGTGCGATGATCAACGGGCATGGTTCCCTTAAGATAATCTGGCCCCACTTCAGTAAACACCATCCCTAAATGCTCTCCTAAATTACCCTTGCCCATGCCTGCAAAATCAGCTGCAGTAAGGCTTTTATTGAACCAAATCATCGCTTATTTTTTGAGTGTATTAATCACCGCTTGCGGAAGAAAAGGCGAAGCGTCTCCCCCATTTTTAATAATGTCCCTCACAATAGTAGAGGCAACAGAGGTATACTTGGGCTCACCAGTTAAAAAAATGGTTTCAATTTGATTATCCAATGTTCTATTGGCATCTGCAATGGTTTTCTCGTATTCAAAATCACTGACGTAACGTATGCCCCTTAATATAAAATTCGCCCCTATATGTTTACAAAACTGAACGGTTAGACCATCATATGCTACACTTTCAACCCTCGGCTCATCTTGGTAGATATCTCTGAACCATTGCATGCGTTGTTCGGCACTAAACATAGGATTCTTTGATGAATTGATACCAACCCCAACAACAATGCGATCAAACAAAGGCAGGGCTCTGTTAATAATATCGGTATGCCCCAATGTTACAGGGTCAAATGTACCTGGGAATAAACAAATTCTTTGCATGATGAAGGATTGGTTAATGGTTGTCTGATCTGCCAGCCAATAAATATAAGGCGGCCATTCTAACGGCCACGCCATTTTCTACTTGATTCAAAATAATGGAATGAGGGCCATCCGCAACATCGCTGTCTAATTCCACACCCCGATTAATAGGGCCTGGATGCATGATCACGATTTCTTTGCCCAATTGATCCAGCATAGATTGTTTGATCCCATATGCCAGATTATACTCCCTTAAGGATGAAAACAAGGGTTGATTTTGACGCTCTAATTGAATGCGCAACACATTGGCTACATCACACCACTGTAAAGCCTCTTTTACATTGTACGTTACTTTAACACCCAATGCCTGTTCTAAATATTTAGGGATTAAAGTTGGAGGCCCTACTACCATCACTTCTGCGCCCATTTTTTTGAGCAGATACATATTGCTTAACGCTACCCGACTGTGCATGATGTCCCCAATAATCGCCACTTTCAATCCCTCAATTCTACCGGTTTTTTCTTGCATAGAAAATGCATCTAACAATGCTTGTGTAGGATGCTCATTGATGCCATCGCCTGCGTTCACAATGGCAGCTGGAATATGTTTGGCCAGAAAATGCGGGGCGCCTGAAGCACTGTGTCGCATCACCACCAAATCAACTTTCATGCTTAAAATATTGTTCACCGTATCTAGTAAGGTCTCGCCTTTAGCAGCAGAAGAACTGCTGGCAGCAAAATTGAGTACATCCGCTGAAAGGCGTCTTTCTGCCAATTCAAACGACATTCTTGTTCTGGTAGAATTTTCGTAAAACAAATTGACAATCGTCACGTCTCTTAAGGAAGGAACCTTCTTAACGGGTCTTTGTAAAACTTCTTTAAACTGTCCAGCGGTGGTTAAAATAAGTTGGATATCCTCTTTAGTGAGGTCCTTGATACCAAGTAAGTGTTTGGTAGATAGTTTCATTAAAAAGCAAAATTAATCATTTAGACTAAAACAACTTCGTCTTTTTCATCCTTTTCTTTCCAATTCACTTTCACTTTGTCAGTAAAAATGGCATCAATGGCTTTGCCAGCATAATCTGGTTGAATGGGCAATTCTCTGCTGAACCTGCGGTCAATCAATACACAAAGCGATACTTTAGATGGTCTACCAAAGTCTAACAAAGCATCAAGTGCAGCCCGAATGGTTCTTCCCGTGTACAATACATCGTCTACTAAAATAACCGACTGCCCTTCTATGCTGAATGGAATATCAGTTGCATTGGCAATATGCAAGGTTTTTCTTACATCGTCTCTGTAAAACGTAATATCCAATTTGCCATAGTGGAAGGATTGACCCGGTATGATGGCTTTTAAAGCCGCCACAATCCGGTCACTCAAATAAATACCCCTTGGTTGTAAACCAATGATGACCGTATTGGTCATATTTGGATTGTTCTCCAGCATTTGATGCGCCAGCCTTTGGATGCTGAGCGACATTTGCTGTTCGGATAATATTGTTTTCAAACGCCCAATTTTTAATAAAATTAAATGCTTTCTTCCATATCAAATGGGATTTATTCAAGGGGTTCTTCTTTACTTTGTGGTACATGCTGTTACTTAAGGAAATAAACCTTGTACAATTTAGAAATTACGCCCTACATCAACAGGTTTTTGGGGAGAGAATTGTGGCCATTTGTGGATTAAATGGTACGGGGAAAACCAATTTATTAGATGCCATTTATTACTTAGGTTTTTCTAGAAGTTATTTCTCAAGAACTGATGCACAAAATGTGCAACACGGCAAACAAGGCATGCGCTTGTCTGGTCAGTATACATTACATGATACGCCGCAAGATGTTACGTTCATCTTAAGAGAAAACAATAAGAAAGAGTTGTTGGTGAATGATACGTCTTATAAAAAAATCTCTGACCATATTGGTAAGTTTCCCTGCGTGATGATTGCACCAGATGATGTAGAATTAATTATTGGGCCCAGTGAAAAAAGGCGACAAATGATGGACAGCATTTTGTCTCAAACCAATAAAGGGTATTTAACCGAATTGATCGCTTACAATAAAATTTTGCAACAACGCAATAGCTTATTAAAGCAAATGGCTGAGCAACCCAATGTCGATTTAGATTTATTGAACATCTACAATGAACAATTAACCAATAGTGGACAAATCATCTATCAAGCGCGACAAACATTTTTGCAAGTGTTCTTACCGATGGTTGGCGACAATTATCAGAAAATTGCAGGCAAGTCAGAAGCCTTACAGTTGTCTTATGAAAGCCAATTATTAACGCAATCATTCAAAGCATTGTTAACTCAAAATCACCAGAAGGATTTGGCTTTGCAGCGTACATCTGGTGGTGTTCACCGAGACGATATCGGTTTATATTTAAATGATTGTCCCTTTAAATCAGAAGCTTCTCAAGGCCAACGCAAAAGTTTGTTGTTTGCATTAAAATTAGCAGAGTGGGATTATCTACAACAAGCCATTGGCATTCAACCCATTTTATTATTAGACGATGTATTTGAAAAATTAGACGAACAGCGTATGGCGCATTTATTAGAACGCGTATGCAGCAATCATTTTGGGCAGGTATTTATTACGGATACACACGCAGATAGAATCAAAGCCAGATTAGATGAAACGGGTATGACCTATCAATTAATCAATTTGTAATTTTAGTCTTAACTTTATGTTATGGCAGAAATGAGAATTGGTGACGCATTCAAGCATTTAAAAGGCATGAATCACTTGAAAAAAGGGATTCGTTCCGCACAAATTGAAGATATCTGGGAGCAACTGATGGGAAAAACGGTAGCCAAATACACCGATAAGATTCAAATCATCCAAAGAAAACTATTCATACATACCAATATCGGTCCTTTGAAAAATGAATTGTCTTTTCAAAAACCACAAATCATTGAAAGAATCAATGAAGCATTTGGTGAAAGCTTAATCGACGAAGTGATTATTCAATAAATTCAATCACTAATAAATGGGTTCAGAGAACTCATCCCCTGCTTCTAAGCTGTCTCGCATTAAATCGTGGATGGTAATGATTCCTTTAAATTCAAACCCATCAAATACCACTAAGTAACGGGTTTTGTGTTGATTCATCAATTTCATACAGTCTTCAGCAGAAGTGTCTAATGCTACAGATGGCAACCCAGTTGTCATGATTTCTTGTACAGTAGTTTCCGTAGAAGTTTTATGCAACAACACGACTTTTTGAGCATAATCTCTTTCAGTCATAATGCCTTTGAAATCGTCACCATCTTTTACAATCACATAGCTTAGGTTTTCTGCTTTCATTAAAGACAGGGCTTCAATGACTTTAATAGTAGATGCTACCCCATTGAAATAAGGACCTTTTTTATCGAGAATATTTTTTACCGCGCTCATGGTTGTGTTGTTATTACACTAAGTTCGGTCAATCAACCGAAAATACAAAATGCAATTGGGCTCATTTGAAATATTGCGCAGCATCAGTGACGCTTAACTTGCGTTCAATCAATGCCCCATTCATCCAAACAAATGTAGGATTCACTCTAGCGGCTGTTTTCAACACCGTTGCATCGCAATTAAGAACCGTTGTGTTCGGAAAAATGGCACTCATTTTTGCGCCCTCAGCAGAAACAATGATTACAGGTATACCTTGCTTTGCAATCGCTTTCAAGCTATGCTGAACCATTGGCGCCCAACGATCAATCCCGTCCATATCCTTGGCCAAAATCAACAAGTATTTTCCTTTGGTGGTTAATACGGCTTGCGTGGTATCTACCCCACCCAAGGTTTTCAATGAAAAATCAACAATAGCAGGTTTTAGTCCATTGCCTTTTTTGACCAATTTGTCTTTTCTACTGATGAATATATAACTGTCATCAAAATTTTCGGGAAAATTCGCTTGATCAAATTCAACGGTTTTCCCATCTTTTTGGTATTCAAAAACAAGCTGCATGCTGTCTAAAGTAGCACCCTCTGGCATTTGCATTTTCTGTAAAATATCATTGCCTACTTTATAGGGTAAGCAATCTACCCATGGCAAATGCTTTAATACATAAAATTGTGCTCCAGTAGCTGTTAGCATTGTTACTACAATTAAGCCAAATGCCCAAGTATTGGATAAAGCCGATTTAATGAAACGCTGAAATCCAACCAAAAGCAAAATCAACACCAGCAATAACAAATCTTTATAAAAGGATTGTGCTGATGTTAATGGAATACAATCGCCGAAGCAACCACAGGTTTTTATTTTACCAGAATAATGTGCATAGCCAGTTAAAAAAGTGAAGAATACAATCAACAATAACAATAACCAACTGAATAATTTGATGCGCCATCCAATAATGATGGCTACCCCAGCCAATACTTCAAAACTATTCATGGCAATTGAAAAGATCAAAGCATAATCATTCAAAAAATGCATCTGCCATACTTCAAAAAACTCTTGCATTTTATAGCTCAACCCGATGGGATCATTCACTTTAATTAAGCCAGAAAAAATAAACAAGAGGCCCACCACCCACCTCACCAACAACAACATGTTTTTCATGATAAGTGTTTTCCTTCTTGAATTAAAATCAATGCAAAAGCTGCATAATTAATGATGTCAACGTAATTGGCGTCTATACCTTCACTGATTATGGTCTTTCCATCGTTTTGTAAAATCTGCTTAATACGCAATAGTTTTACCAAGATCAAATCAGCAAAACTTTCCTGGCTCATATCTCGCCAAGCTTCCCCATAATCATGATTTTTAGACAACATGGTATCATGGGCAAACTGTACTTGTTGTTGGTATAATGCAGTCGTTTGATTGACTGCCAAATCTTCAACTGTTGGATTACCCAATTCTAATTGAATCAACCCAATAATGGCATAATTTAGAATGCCTATGAATTCAGAACGAATATCATCCCCAACTTTTTGTGTCTTTAATTCTTGAATGGTTCTGATGCGCAAGGCCTTGATAAAAATCTGATCCACCACTGAAATGGTTCTTAACACACGCCAAGCAGTGCCATAATCTTTGGTCTTTTTAATAAAGATGTCTTTACAAGCATCTACTGCTTGTTGGTATTGTGTATTGGTATCCAACATTTTCAGAATATCTTTGAATTGATTGCAATTTAATTGAATCGAAGCTATGTTTACACTAAACAGCAAAGGAACTTTAATTAGTTTGGAACAACCCGTTGTCATGGGCATTATCAATGCCACACCAGATTCATTTTTCGGGGGGAGCAGAGCCGCTACTTTAGCAGCAGCCCTTGAAAAAGCGGGCACTATGATTCAAGATGGCGCATTTATTTTAGATATTGGCGGACAAAGCACGAGACCAGGCAGCACACAAATTGGCGCCAATGAAGAAATGGACCGCGTTGTACCAGTGATAGAAGCGGTTAAATTGGCTTTCCCAACAACCTTGATTTCTGTTGATACCTACCATCCCACTGTAGTAAAAGCCGCCATTCATGCAGGCGCTGATTTGGTCAATGATATCAGTGGTGGGCGTTTTTTTGAAGACATGCTGCCAACAGTTGCAGCCCTTAATGTGCCCTATATCTGTATG
>JAIXYL010000035.1 GCA_027490265.1 Sediminibacterium sp. | reverse complement strand
TCAAGTATTCCAAATAACCCAACATTTACCCCAGCTGGTGCAAGCGGTTCTATCTCTCGTTTACCAAACAACCGTTTCAGTTTAAACTCAATGTCTTTTGCTAATTCTAACTTCAAATTTAAAGATGTGGTTAGAACTGGTTCACTTGAATTAAATTCAAATTTTGGTGGCAGATTCTCTAACCAATTCATTGCTACTTTTTCAAAAATCCAAGCAACCCGTTCAATTGACGGTAGTTACTTCCCAACTATTGATATCTTCAATAACAATGGTCAAAACTACATGTCTGCTGGATCTGATCCATTTACTAGAAATAACGATGTGAAGAACGATGTTTTCACTGTTACCAATAACTTAACCTATTATGCTGGTAAACATACATTCACTCTTGGTGGTACGTATGAATATCAAAATGTAGGTAATATGTTTATGCCTGGTTCTGCAAGTTATTATGCATTCAACTCTTTGGATGATTTCATCAATAACAGAAGACCTGCTGCATTCTCTTATACATTTTCTTTAGATCCAACCAAGTCTTCTGTTTACGCAGCAGAATTGAAAGTCGGTCAATTAGGTTTCTATGCTCAAGACGAGTTTAACGTGAACGAAAACTTTAAGTTGACTTACGGTATCCGTGTTGATAAGATTTTATACCCTGAAGCACCATTGGAAAATCCAAACGTAACTGCTTTGGCTTTCCCAAATAGAGATGGCGTTCCAACCAATTTCAAAACAAGCGAGTGGCCTACCAACAGGTCTTTGTATTTCTCTCCAAGAGTTGGTTTCCGTTACAAAATTGACGATCAAAATATTGTCTTCAGAGGTGGAACTGGTTTGTTCACAGGTAGAATTCCTTTTGTATACTTAACCAATATGCCTGGTAATAGCCAAATGTATCAAGCTAGCCAAGCAGTAACCAATCCTGCATTGTTGGGTAACTTCTTGTTTAACCCCAATCCAGATGCTTACCGTTCAAGCTTTAGCCCAGTGGCTGGCGTATTGCCAAACAATGCCAACGTTGTTTTGATGGATAAGGACTTTAAATTCCCACAAATCTGGAGAACCAACTTAGCAATTGATAAAAAATTAGGTAAAGGTTGGGCTTTAACTGTTGAGGCTTTAGTTACACAAGACATCAATGCTGTCATCATGAGAAACGCCAATCAGCGCCAGCCAAATGCAGTATTAAACGGTGGTGGAGACACCAGAGCCAGATTTGCAAACACTGCTGATAGAAGATTGTACAGCAATATTGGTTCTGCAATTGTATTAGAAAATGCTTCTCAGGGCAATAGTGGATCTTTAACTTTCCAAGTAACCAAAACATCTGCAAGTGGATTCTCTGGTATGTTCGCTTACACAAAGAGCTATGCCAACGAATTGACTGCTAATCCTGGTAGCCAAGCAACGTCCACATGGCAGAGTAACCCAACAACTGGTACCCAAAACGACCAGCAATTGTTTAACTCAGCTTTTGTAAATCCTGACAGATTTATTACTTCTATTTCTTACAAATTCAATTACGGTAAGAACTTCTCCACCACTTTTGGTTTATTTGGAGAGTTGGCGAGAGGTAATAACTACAGCTATACTTACAATGGAGACCTTAACAACGATGGCAACAATGCGTCTGATTTAATGTTTGTTGATTACACACCTAACTTTGTTGCACAAGCAGCTTCTGGTGGTAACCCTGCAAGATCTGCTGCAGAACAATTGGCAGCATGGCAACAATTTGTTGACAACACTCCTTATTTATTAAAGAATCTTGGACAATATGCTGGTCGTAATGAAGCTTACCTTCCTTGGATTAGTCGTTTTGATTTGAGAGTTGTTCAAGATATCTTCACAAATATCGGTTCACGCAAACACACCATTCAATTGACTGCTGATATTTTCAACGTTGGAAATATGTTTTTCAAAAAAGCAGGTGTAAGACAAATTGTAACGACTTCACAGCCTTTAATCTTCAGAGGCTATGATGCAAACGGTCGACCAACATTTAACTTACAACAACAAAATGGTCAGTTAGTTACTAGGCCTTGGCAAAATAACTTAAGCTTGGCTAGTACCTGGTCAATGCAGTTAGGTGTTCGTTATATCTTCTAATTAAACAGTTAGATATAAATAAAAAAAACCTTCCCGAAATCGGGAAGGTTTTTTTTATTTGCCCCAGCCCCATTCCAGAAACTGCGGCCAAACTTTTTCCCATGTTTGGATATCGTGTTTACCGTCTTCTAATTGTAGATAGTGAATATGTTGATCCGTATACCCTTTGGCTTTTAAAGCAACAATCAAATCCAATGCATCATCAATGGCGTCAATTATACCATTTTGATTTCTATCAGCGGTTTCATCCAACTCCCCACACTCAATAAAAAATTGCAACCATGGATGACATTTGCCATGCTTTATTTGCAAATGCATCAAACGATCTTGCTCATCATTGTATCCATCGTCATAGGCTTTTCTTCTCCACCACAAAGAAGGACTGAACAATCCGACTTTTCTAAATTCACTCGCATGATTCCATGCAATATCTAATGCACTTAAAGCCCCCAATGAAAATCCAGCAAAAGATTTGTCTTTAAATGAAGGTGCATTGTATTTTTTTCGAACAAAAGGCAAGAGTTCCTCAAAAATAAATTTAGTATACAGACCAGCTTTTGCACCCCTACCTTCATAGTCAGCTGAATAAGCAGTGCCGTATTCCATTTTACGTTCTGGCCCACAATGTATGCCTATGCAAACCAATGGTTCAATAGCATTACTCGACAATAATTTTGACAACAGTTTGCCAAAAGCCATTTTCACCAAATCTTGGCCATCATTAATCAGTAATAAACTAGCCTGATCTAAGTAGACTAATTTGGTGGGCATATAAATGTCTACAGTTACATCCCTTTCTAAATATTCGGATTCCACAATACAAGTATCCGTTCTTAACACAGCTGATTGTGCCATTGAAAAATTAACCATATCATCAAAAATAGTGGAATGCTTGAACAAAGACCAACAATTCGATATAGAAATAAAACATATGGCAAAAAAATAATTACCATATTGAAATATTTATAATTAGATAGCTTAAATTACAATTCAACCATAAATAGGCAAATATGAAAAAAATAGGTATTCTTTTTGGACAAGAAAGAAGCTTTCCGCAAGCATTTATTGAACGCGTGAACAGTAAGCAAATCAATGGCATTACGGCTGAACCTGTTAAAATTGACAAAGTGATTCAAGGTGAAGACAGTGGTTATGCCGTCATCATTGATCGCATCAGCCAAGACGTCCCTTTTTATAGAGCCTATTTAAAAAACGCCGCACTTTGTGGCACTGCGGTCATTAACAACCCTTTCTGGTGGAGTGCGGACGAAAAATTTTTTAATAACTGTTTGTCTACTAAAATAGATGTGCCAGTACCAAAAACAGTCATCCTGCCTTCAAAAGAATTACCTACAGATACTGCTGAATTATCATTTAGTAATCTCTCCTATCCTTTAGATTGGGAAGGCATTTTTAATTATGTTGGTTTCCCAGCATACATGAAACCTTTTGCTGGTGGTGGATGGAAAAATGTGTACAAGCTAACTGATATGAATGATTTTTTTGAAAAACATGCAGAGACTGGCCAGTTAGTGATGTTACTGCAAGAAGAAATCATTTTTGAAGAGTACTACCGTTGTTATTGCATTGGTGGTAAATATGTTCGCATCATGTCGTACGAACCAAGAAATCCACATCATTTGCGTTATGCTGCTGACTTCAAGCCATCGCCAGAGAAATTAAAAATGATGACGGATATCGTTTTAAAAATCAACCAATATCTTGGCTATGATTTTAATACAGTAGAATTGGCTTTAAGAGATGGCGTGCCATATGCTATTGACTTCTGTAATCCTGCACCGGATGCTGATATCAAAAGTGTGGGGCAAGACAACTTTGATTGGGTGGTTGAAACCGCCGCAAATTATGCCATTGAAAAAGCACAGGCACATGAAGCTGGTAAAGACAATTTAACTTGGGGAGAATACATCAAACGAAGCGCCAACGGCACACCACTTTATTAATCACGCTATTTCAATGAGTTTATGTCTAGTTTAAGCTATAAGCATTTTACATTAGGGGTTGAAGAAGAATACATGGTGATTGATCCCATCTCAAGGGAACTTAAAAGCCATGAACAAAAAATCGTGCAGGTTGGGCAAACCACTTTGAAAGACAAAGTAAAAGCAGAAATGCACCAAGCTGTGGTAGAAGTAGGCACCGATATTTGCCAAAATATAGACGAAGCATTCAAAGATGTTGCCTCATTAAGAGGAAATATTGCACAAATAGCTGGAGACCTTGGTCTTTGGGTTGGTGCATCGGGCACCCATCCATTTAGTCATTGGGAAAACCAATTGATTACCGATCATGTTCGTTATAATCAAATCGTCAATGAATTGCAGGAAGCAGCCAGAAGTAATTTAATTTTTGGTCTGCATGTGCATGTAGGTATGGAAGATCGTAAAATGGCCATCCATATTGCCAACACCGCCCGTTATTTCTTACCACATGTTTATGCACTTAGTACCAATTCACCTTTTTGGGAGTCCAGAGACACAGGATACAAATCATTTAGAACAAAAGTATTTGACAAGTTCCCCAGAACAGGCATACCAGACCATTTTGAAAGTTTTGAAGCTTACGAAAATTATGTCAACCTATTAATTAAGACCAATTGCATTGACAATGCTAAAAAAATATGGTGGGATCTTCGCGTTCACCCATTCTTCAATACCGTTGAATTCAGGATTTGTGATGTACCAATGACCATCATGGAAACCATGACCATTGCTGCTTTGTTTCAAGCCATTTGTGCCAAGATATACAAGTTGCGGAACCAGAACCTAAATTTCATGATTTATCAGCGTTCATTAATCAATGAGAATAAATGGCGGGCAAGCCGCTATGGCATTGATGGCAAATTGATCGATTTTGGCAAAGAAACTGAAGTAGATACCAAAGCCCTAATTTATGAGCTATTAGACTTTGTTGACGATGTAGTGGACGAATTAGGCAGCAGACATGTGGTTCAACACGTTACCAAAATGTTTGAGAATGGTACAGGCGCCGACCGACAGTTAAAAGTATATAGAGAAACGGGCAGCTTAATCAGTGTTGTTGATTATATCCATGACCAATTTTTGAGCATTTAAACATTAAAATAATGATAAAAATTACCTGCCCCGGCCAAATCGGGGCATTTTTAATCATATTTGTTTTGTTTAACCCGTTTAGGCAGCATTTTAGCTTTGCCTGACGTCTTTATTAAGTCAACCCTAAATTACCCTCATTTGACAGAGCACGAGTTGATAAAAGGCTGTATCAAGCAGGACCCCACCTGTCAACGTATGCTGTTTGAGCACCACGCTGGCAAGATGATGGGCGTTTGTTTACGATACGCCCAAGACACCATGGAGGCAGAAGATATGTTGCAAGATGCTTTTGTTAAAGTGTTTCAATACATCGGCCAATTTAAATTTGAGGGGTCATTTGAGGGATGGGTTCGGCGAATTGTGGTGAATACAGCCATCCGACATTTAGAGCGCAAAAAAATGAGCTTCAAAGAAATTGATGACCACCACCCCGATTTGCCATCCATTGATCCAAGTGCGTTTACTTACTTAGGGGAAGAAGATTTATTAAAATTAATCAGTGCTTTGCCAGAGGGCTATAGAATGGTGTTTAATTTAAGTGTGATTGAGGGCTATAGTCATGATGAAATTGCACAGATGTTGAATATACAAGCGGGTACCAGCAGAAGTCAGTTGGTAAAAGCGCGTAAAATGTTGCAGACCCAAATTCTGCAATTACAAAAGATTGCCGTTTAATGAACCATAAGGAATTTGATATTATTTTTAACCAAAAACTACAGTCTTACACCGCCAGTGTACCTGCAGGGCTATGGGAAAAAATTGCCGCGCAAGATTTATCGGGGCCAACAAATCCTTTTGACGAATTCATTCATGACAAATTATA
>JAIXYL010000058.1 GCA_027490265.1 Sediminibacterium sp. | reverse complement strand
TGTCATCAATTTTGCACCACAATGGCGTAAAGAAATGGAAGGCAGAAAATCACTTTCAATCATTCCTGAATTCAGGTATGGTTTTGCCAATAAACACTTCAATCCATCCGTTGCTGTAAATTATACTTTTGGAAAAAAATATATTCAATCATTTAATATTTCAGGTGGAAGAAAAGTTTTTCAATTCAATAATGCTGCTCCCATTACCGAGTTCATTAATACTTATTATACCTTGATGCGTGAGCAAAATTTCATGAAAATTTATGAAGCCGATTTTTTAAGATTGAATTACAACGCTGGTATTGGGAATGGACTAAATTTTTCTGGAATCATTCAATACCAAGATAGACGTGCATTGTCTAATTTACCTGATGTTGCTTTTTGGAAAAATATCCCCAATAGAGAGATAACCCCCAATCATCCTGCAGAATTTGGTCCTGGGCCAATGCAACGACATCAAGCATTAATCATTAGTGCTGGCTTGTCTTGGTTACCTGGTGCAAAATATATTGAATATCCAGACCGTAAAGTGAATATTGGGTCTGGCTATCCAACGTTTAATTTATCCATTACAAAAGCGGTTGCTGGCGTATTTGGTGCCGATGCCAATTATACCAAATGGCGATTCGGCATCTCTGATGAGTTAGATCTAAAATTGGCTGGGGAATTAAATTATGCTTTTGCTGCTGGTGGCTTCTTACAAAAAGACAAAGTATTTGAACCTGATCAAATTCATTTCTTAGGCAATCAGGTGCTTTTTGCGGGACCGTTTACGCGCTCATTCCAGTTAGCCCCTTATTACAGATTTAGCAACACTGCTTCATTCTATAGTACAGGTCATATTGAATACCATTTAAATGGTTTGCTAACCAATAAAATTCCTGGGTTCAAAAAATTAAATTGGTTCTTGGTAACAGGCGCTAATAGTTTATTGATGGAGAAAGGCAATTATTACTTGGAATATTTTGTTGGCTTGGAAAATATTTTCAAAGTGATTCGAGTAGATTATATCCGGTCTATTGAAAAAGGCGGCGCAGCCAATAGTGGTATCAGGCTTGCTTTACCGTTTGGCCGATAGTTTGTACCTTTGCCATGAAATTTTGGCTGCCCTGCAAGCAGCTCCATTGTATAACGGAACATAGCTTGCTATGTCTAAAATTGATTTATGGCTGTATTACACAATCGTGTCTCTAATCAAGAGCTGAAAGAACGTTTAATGAAAGAAACGTTCAAAAGAACCACAATTAGTTTTTATCGGTATTTCCCCATTCAAAATCCGCTTGAATTTAGGGATCAACTGTATAAGCAGTTGAATGCCATAGCTGTGTTTGGTAGAATTTATGTGGCCAAAGAAGGGATTAATGCACAAATCAGTGTACCTGAACACGCCATGGACATTTTTCGGTCTACTTTAAATGCTATTCCAGGTCTTGAAGGATTAAGGCTGAATATTGCCGTAGAAGATCCCATGGGTTTGAACGACCCATTAATGCAGGGCAAAAGTTTCTGGGTATTAAAAATTAAAGTAAGGGACAAAATTGTAGCAGATGGTATAGAAGACCCCACATTCTCAATGGAGAAAAAAGGAAAGTATCTATCAGCTGCACAGATGAATGAGATGCTGAATGATCCGAATACCATCGTGATTGATATGCGCAATCATTATGAATATGAAGTGGGGCATTTTGCCAATGCATTAGAAATACCTTCTGATACTTTTAGAGAGCAATTACCAATGGCTGTAGATATGCTAAAAGGAAAGCAGGATAAAAATGTAGTGATGTATTGTACAGGTGGGATTCGTTGTGAGAAAGCCAGTGCATATATGTTGCACAAAGGTTTTGAAAATGTGTATCATTTAGAAGGAGGCATAATCCATTATGCCAATGAAATCAAACAATTAAATCTGCCACCTAAATTCATCGGGAAAAATTTTGTGTTTGATGATCGTTTAGGTGAGCGAATTACACCCGATATTATTGCCAATTGCCACCAATGTGGGGCTGCTTGTGATACCCATACCAATTGCAAAAACGACGGCTGCCATTTGTTATTTATTCAATGCACAACCTGCGCAAAAAAATACGAAGGGTGTTGCAGTATCGAATGCAAAGACACCATTCATCTGCCTGCAGAAAGGCAAGCTGCCATTAGAAAAGGTATTGACAAAGGTCAAAACATTTTCAATAAAAGTAGTGCGCGTATTCGACCTCGATTAGATGAAATCTTAGGAACACAAAAGTCCGTAAAAGATAAGCAGATATGATTTGCTGATTACAAGCGCTCTAAGGCTGTATTGATGGCTTCAACAATCTCTGTTTCAGTTAAATCCACTGGAACAAAGGTTTCGCCAATAACTTTTTCATAAAGTTCAATATAACGTTGACTAATGGTATTGACCCATTCATCGGTCATAACGGGGACTACTTGTCCTTCTTTGCCCATGAAATCATTGGCAATCAACCATTCTCTAACAAACTCTTTGCTTAACTGTTTTTGGCGCTCGCCCTTGGCCTGCCTTTCTTCGAAATGATCGGCATAAAAATATCTGGAAGAATCTGGTGTATGAATTTCATCCATCAAATAAATGGTCCCATTTATTTGACCGAATTCATATTTGGTATCCGCTAATATCAGTCCTCTTTTGGCTGCGATGGCTTGCCCTCTCTCAAAAAGCGCCAATGCGTATTGCTCTAAGACTGCCCATTCATCAGCGGTTGCCAATCCCCCCTTAATGATGTCTTCTTTGGAAATATCTTCATCGTGGCCTTCTGATGCTTTTGTGGAAGGCGTAATAATTGGTGTAGGAAAAAAGTCGTTTTCCTTAAGTCCTTCAGGCATAGTAACCCCACAAAGGGTTCTTTTGCCAGATTGATAAGTGCGCCAAGCATGCCCCACCAAATTACCTCTTACCACCATTTCAATTTTAAAAGGGGTGCATTTTTGCCCAATGGACACATTGGGTGCTGGACAACTGTGTAACCAATTCGGACAAATATCCTCGGTTTGCTGCAACATAAAGGCGGCAATCTGGTTCAAAACCTGTCCTTTATAGGGGATGGTTCTGGGTAAAATCACATCAAAAGCTGAAATACGGTCACTGGCAACCATGACCAACCAGTTCGTGCCAATTGAATAAACGTCTCTTACTTTTCCTCTGTAGAAACTGCTTTGTTGCGGGAATTGATAGCTTGCCATTGGCCAAAATTAATTACACCGATGTCTAAAACCTACCGCTCTATTCTTTTTTTGTCCACAAATCGCTTTAACAATGTATAAATTAAATTTTTGCGAGAACTTAACATATACTATTTTGCTTAACAATTCAAACAAAAATTGCCAATATGAGAAGACTATTAACCCATTTCGGTTTGTCTATTTTTGCGCTTTTACTGAGTGTTTCAGTAATGGCTCAACAGACAACCGTTTCAGGCAGTGTAAAGAACGGAAAATCAAAAGAAGCCCTCTCTGCGGTTTCAATCTCTGTTAAAGGTGGTACAGCTGGTACTTATACAGACGACAAAGGAAATTTCAAGTTCTCAACTGTACAAAAGCTACCGTTTACTCTTGTTATTTCTTCTGTAGGTTTTGCAGCAAAAGAAATTGCGATCAAAGAAAATAACCAAGATGTAACCGTTGAATTAGACGCTGCATTCACTTTAGGTGATGAAATTGTTGTGTCTGCTTCAAGAGTTCCGGAAAGAATTTTGGAATCTCCAGTATCTATTGAAAGAATCAGTGCTGCAGCCATTCGTAACACACCTGCAGCTAATTACTATGATATGATTGCTACTTTAAAAGGAGTAGACGTTGTATCTGCAAGTTTAACCTTTACCAGTGTTGGTACTCGTGGTTTTAACAGCAGTGGTAACACGCGTTTAAACCAAATTGTAGACGGAATGGATAACCAGGCACCTGGTTTGAATTTCTCAGTAGGTAATGTGATTGGTTTAACTGAATTAGATGTAGACAATATTGAATTATTGCAAGGTGCTTCTTCTGCATTATATGGTCCTGGTGGTACTAATGGTACTTTGTTAATCAATAGCAAGAGTCCATTTAAATACCAAGGGTTAAGTTTCCAAATTAAGACTGGTATCAACCACGTAGATGGCAGACAAAGACCAAGATCTCCCTATTATGACTGGAGCGTTCGTTATGCCAAAAAAATCAATGAAAAGTGGGCATATAAAATGAACCTTCAATTTGTACAAGCGCAAGACTGGTTAGCCAATAATAGTGGCAACTATCTGCGTTCTCCATTGTCTGCTAGTCCAAATGGTAATGTGATTCCTGGAAGCCGTTCAACTGATCCAAACTTTGATGGGATTAACTTATATGGTGATGAAACCAATGCTGATTTGCGTGGTGCTTTTGCAGGAGTAATTTCTGGAAATCCATTCCTAGCATTATTGCCTGCTGGCGCATTACCTGGTATTACTACTCCAGTGCCAATCCCTTCATCAGCAGTTCTTGGTACTTTTGCTAATACACCATTGTTCGTTTCTAGAACAGGTTACAACGAAAACCAAGTAGTAGATCCAACCACGCTAAATGTTAAATTGAGTGGTGCGTTGCATTATAAAATCAATGATAAAGTTGAAGCCATTGCGGCAGCTTATTGGGGTACTGGTAATACCGTGTACACAGGTAGCGACCGTTATGCCTTAAAAGGCCTTATCATGGGTCAATACAAACTAGAGTTAAAAGCAAAAAACTGGTACATCAGAGCCTATACTACTCGCGAAAATTCTGGTCAATCATTTAACTCTACCATTGCAACCCGTTTGTTCAATGAAGCATGGAAGCCTAGTGCTACAGCATGGTTCCCACAATTTGTTGGGGCTACAGTAGGTGGTGCAACCAGTGGTGCTGTTGGTACTTATATTGCTGCGTTAGGCGCTGCCTATGCTTCTGGTTTGGGTGCTGGTTTAACACCTGCTGCTGCTTTAGCGGCTGCTCAAACAGCTGCTCCCGGTGTAGTGGCAGCAAATAGAATCAACATTTTAAATGCTGCAAGAAATGTAGCGGATATTGGCAGACCAACTGGTTTTATCGGTAACAACCCTTTATTCCAACAAATTGCCAATACGCCTATTTCTCAAGGTGGAGGTTTATTTGTTGATAGAACAACTTTAAAGAGCATTGAAGGTCAATACAATTTGTCTCAGGATTTGGGATTAACTGAAAAAGGAACCGATTTAATGATTGGGGCAAACTTCCGTCAGTTTGGTTTGAATTCTCAAGGAACTTTGTTTGCTGATACAGCAGGTACTATCAATATCAATGAAGTAGGTGCGTATCTACAAATTTCTCAGAAAATGTTTGGAGATCGTTTAAAAATAACTGCTTCTGGTAGATACGATAAAAACACCAACTTCAAAGGTCGTTTTACACCAAGAGTGTCTGCAGTAGTTAAATTAGCTGAAGATCATAATTTACGTTTCTCTTATCAAACAGCGTATCGTTTCCCAACTACCCAAAACCAATGGATTAACTTATTAGTTGGTGGTGGTACTCGTTTAATGGGTGGCTTACCTCAATTAAGAGATTTCTACAACTTCAATGGCAACCCTGCCTATACATTGGCTAGTGTGCAAGCATTTGGTGCAAGTGCTTTAGCTGGTGCTCCAAACCCAGGTTTGTTACAACAACAACAATTTGGCGAATTCAAACCTGAATCTACTACTTCATTTGAAGTTGGTTATAAGGGTTTGATTGGCAAACGCTTGTTGATTGACGTGTATGCATATCAAGCTCGTTACAAAGATTTCCTAAGTGGTGTAACCGTAATTCAAGCAAGAGCTGGATTGCCTCCAAGCCCATTGAATTTGTTGAATGCCAACACTAGAATTGCTTACAGTATTTCTACCAATGCACCAGGTTCTGTAGACGTGAAAGGTTGGGGTGCATCTTTAGAATATTTGATGCCAAGAAACTTCTCAGTTAATGCAAATTTGTATTCTGATGTAATTGGTGAATTACCAGTAGGTTTTGTGTCTTATTTCAATACGCCTAAATACCGTTTTAATGCTGGTTTAGCAAACAGCGGATTTGGTAAAGACAACCGTTATGGATTCAACATCACTTACAGATGGGTAGATTCATTTAACTACGAAGGCACATTTGCGGTTGGTGAAGTACCTTCTTACAATACAGTTGATGCAATGATCAGCTACAAACTACCTAGCATCAAATCATTGATTAAAGTAGGTGGTACCAATATCTTCAATAAATACTATACCAATGGTTTCGGTAACGTAGAGATTGGTGGCTTATACTATGTAAGCTTTGGTTGGAATGTATTCTAGTAAAATTGATTAATCTTTATAAAAACCCCTTCCTGATTAAAACTCAGGAGGGGTTTTTTGGTTTTATATAGGTTTATCTTCTATTTTTGTGCACATTTTAAAATAACTGATTATGCGGTCAATAGCATTTAGAGAAGCCCTACGGGAAGCCATGAGTGAAGAAATGAGAAGAGACGAGCGCGTCTTTTTGATGGGAGAAGAAGTGGCTCAGTATAATGGGGCTTATAAAGTCAGTCAAGGGATGTTGGCAGAGTTTGGCGACAAACGTGTGATTGATACCCCCATTGCTGAATTAGGTTTCACCGCTGTGGCTGTTGGCGCAGCACAAAACGGTTTAAGACCTGTTGTGGAATTCATGACATGGAACTTCGCAGTATTGGCAATGGACCAGATTTTAAATACGGCATCAAAAATGTTGGCTATGAGCGGTGGACAAATTGGTTGTCCTATTGTATTCAGAGGCCCCAATGGTAGTGCTGGTCAGTTAGGTGCGCAACACTCCACTGCATTTGAAAGCTATTATGCCAATATACCTGGTTTGAAAGTGGTATCGCCTTCAAATGGGTATGATGCAAAAGGACTTCTTAAACAAGCCATTCGTTTTGAAGAAGATCCGGTTATGTTTATGGAAAGTGAAGTAATGTATGGTGATAAATCAGAAGTGCCAGATGAAGAATATTATATTCCATTAGGAAAAGCAGATGTAAAAAGAGCGGGTACTGATGTGACCATTGTTTCATTCAATAAAATGATGAAAGTGGCTTTAGGTGCGGCGGAAGAATTGGCTAAGGAAGGGGTTAGCGCTGAAGTGATTGACCTTAGAACCATCAGACCTTTGGATTGGATGACCATCCTTGAAAGTGTTAAGAAAACCAATCGTTTGGTGATCATTGAAGAACAGTGGCCATTTGCCTCTATCTCTTCTGAAATCAGTTACCGCATTCAAAAAGAAGGATTTGATTACTTAGATGCGCCTATTAGAAGAATTACCAGTGCGGATGCACCAATGCACTATGCGCCTAATTTGACTGCTTTAGCCATCCCTGATGTCACCAGAACAGTAAAGTTGGTGAAGGAAGTGATGTACATGAAAAAATAACCAAATTGACCTATTTTCAAAGCCCGATTTTATCGGGCTTTGTTGTTGAATGCCCAAGACCATATGCGCATACTTGTTTTGTTGTTGTCTTTACTTTGTCTGCCAATCTTATTGCCTGCTCAGGATTCCACACTAACTAGGGTAGAAGCATTGCAAGAAGTGGTGGTAACGGCATTTAATGCGCGTACAAAATGGAAAGAAATGCCTGCAGCAATTGCTGTTGTTAATCAGCAAATATTTAAACAATTTGCGCCTGCATCTATTTTACCAGCTTTGAATATGGTGCCAGGTGTTAGGATGGAAGAACGGTCCCCTGGTAGTTACCGATTGTCTGTAAGAGGGAGTTTGTTAAGGTCCCCATTTGGCATTAGAAATGTGAAAGTTTATTGGAACGATATCCCTTTTTCCGATGCAACAGGGAATACCTATTTAAATCTCATGCATCCCGCTATGATGGACCAAATAGAGATTGCTAAAGGACCTGCATCTAGTATGTATGGCTCAGGTACGAGCGGTGTTTTTTTACTAAATCGCACGCTGCCTTTTGCAGATACCTCAAAATTAACCCTGTCTGCTGCAATTACTGGCGGCAGTTTTGGCTATCAACAACAATTGCTTCAACTCAATAGCCAAAATCAACACTTTAGTTCGTCTTTACAACTACATCGATTGCAGTTAGATGGCTATCGCGAACAATCAGCCTTAACACGTGAAGGACTATTTTGGCAAACAGCTTATCAGAAGCAAAAGCACCAAATAAAAACAGGGCTGTTTTATACGAATTTATTTTATCAAACACCTGGTGGGATCACAGCCTCACAAATGTTGCTCAATCCAAGGCTTTCAAGACAAGCTGCAGGTGGATTGCCAAGTGCGATCACTCAAAACGCATCCATACAAAATAAGACCATTTGGGCAGGCATTCATGATCAATATCAAATCAATCAACAAGCCAGTTTAAAGAGTTTTGTGTCCATTAATCATACCGATTTTACCAACCCATTTATTACTAACTATGAAACAAGGGCCGAATTAAATATGGGTGCTGGTATTCAGTTGGTATGGCAACCAAAAAACATGTATGGTCGATTGAAATGGATAACTGGTGCAGAGTATTTGGCCAACGAATCATTGATCAGTAATTCAGCCAATAATAGTGGGGTTAAAGGCAATCTTTTTTTAAAGGACCGAATTTACACGCAACAAGGTTTTGTATTTACGCAGTTACAGATTAACCCAAATAAAGCATGGTCCATTCAAACAGGCATAAGTATCAATAGTCAATCTTATCAATTTCGATCCTTATTGTTGGCTAATTCTAATTTTACAAAAAGGACCATTCAATCTCCCATCAGTCCAAGACTGGCCATCAATTATGCCATCAATCAGCAATTAAATGTATACGGGATTGTTTCTCATGGGTTTTCTGCACCTAGCTTAGCGGAGATTCGACCATCTGATGGCAATTTCTATCCTTTATTAAATGCCGAACAAGGCTGGAATAAAGAACTAGGTATCAAAGGAAACCTCGCTAATAATCGTTTGGTGTTTGATGTGAATTTGTATTTCTTTCAGTTAAACGAAGCGATTGTTAGAAGAAATGATAATAATGGGAATGACTATTTTATCAATGCAGGGGCTACAAAGCAACACGGTATTGAAGCAATGATCAAATATGCGTTGATCCCCTTTTCAAAGACCCGATTCTACCAGATATCGTTTATGCAATCATTGAGTTACCAACCATATCAGTTTACCAGTTACCAACAGGGCAACAATAATTTCACAGGAAATCCCATCACAGGAGTACCAAAATATATTTGGGTTGCTTCACTCAGTTATCAGCATCAAAATGGTTGGCAATGGCATGTTAATGCCAATTTAACCAGTAAAATTTCACTCAATGATGCAGCAACGGTTTATGCGAATAGTTATCAATTGATCCAGTCGAAATTGAGCAAACAATGGATGGTGCATCAAAAGCCTATTCAAGTATTTCTAGGGGTAGACAATTTACTCAATCAAGTGTACAGTTTAGGCAATGATATCAACGCCGCTGGAAATCGGTTTTTTAATCCTGCCCCATCTCGGAATATGTATATCGGCGTACAATTCAATTTTCAATGATTAACTTCGTAAATAAAGTTTGTTATGGCGGCCATTTTAATCATCGATGATGAAAGAGCAATTCGAAACGTTCTCAAAGATATTTTGACGAATGAAGGATATACAACTGATGAAGCTACAGATGGAGAAGAAGGGCTCATGAAATTCAAATCAGGAACTTACGACTTGGTTTTATGCGATATAAAAATGCCCAAAATTGATGGGATTGAATTTTTGCAAAAAGCCAAAGAGTTTAATTCGGACATTCCTATCATCATGATCAGCGGGCACGGCAATATTGAAACCGCTGTTGATGCAGTGAAGAAAGGCGCTTTTGATTATATAGCCAAACCTCCAGATTTAAATCGGTTGCTGATTACCATTAGAAATGCCATGGACAAAACCAGTTTGGTGAAAGAAACCAAAGTGTTGAAGAAAAAAGTGATTGGCATACAAGACATTATTGGTCAAACGCCACCCATCATTAAAATTAAAGACACCATTGATAAAGTAGCGGCCACTGATGCAAGGGTTTTGGTGACTGGCGAAAACGGCAGTGGTAAAGAGCTGGTGGCCAAATGGCTTCATGAAAAAAGCAACCGTTCCTCAGGTGCTTTGGTTGAAGTGAACTGTGCAGCCATTCCCGCTGAGTTAATTGAAAGCGAATTATTTGGCCATGAAAAAGGCTCATTTACTTCTGCCATCAAACAACGAATAGGAAAATTTGAGCAGGCCCATGGGGGTACTTTGTTTTTAGATGAAATTGGGGATATGAGCTTAAGTGCTCAAGCAAAAGTGCTGAGGGCTTTGCAAGAAGGTAAAATTACTCGAGTAGGTGGTGATAAAGAAATTTCAGTAGATGTAAGAGTGGTTGCTGCCACCAATAAGGATTTATTAAAAGAAGTGGAAGCCAAAAATTTTCGATTAGATCTGTATCACCGATTAGGGGTGATTTTGATTCATGTGCCTTCATTAAATGATCGAGTAGACGATATCCCATTGTTGGTGAACCACTTTTTAGTAGACATTGCAAAAGACTATGGTCAATCACCTAAAACCATTGCGCCACCAGCTATTGAACTGCTTAAAAAACACCACTGGACGGGCAATATCAGAGAGTTGCGCAATGTAGTGGAGCGTTTGATCATCCTATCTGGCAAGGAAATTAGCGCCAACGACGTGAAAAACTATATTTAGCAAAACATTATAATTTTATAGTCTGCATTGTATTTGAAATAGATACATTTGTTTAAACTAAAACCGACTTATGGGCTTAGCGCTGTTTATTATTGGAATTATTGGTTGGCATATTGGCCTGTATGGCATGTTTAAGAAAGCTGGTATTGATGCTTGGAAAGCTTTTGTGCCCTTTTATAATACTTGGGAGATTGTTCAAAAATCATCTATTAAACAGTATTGGTTTTGGCTTCAACTCATTCCTATTGCAGGACAATTCATCACGATTTGGATCACCATTATTTTTGTGATGAATTTTAAAAAAGTATCGGTTCCAGATCATGCAGCAGTGATTTTCTTTCCTTTTATCTATTTTCCGTATATCGGATTTTCCGAGAAAGAAAAATGGTACGGCCCGAGTGCATTAGAACATTACCATAAACCAGCTTCTAGAGAATGGATTGATGCAGGTGTATTTGCTGTAGTAGCTGCCACCATTATCAGAACCTTTGTATTTGAAGCTTATGTTATTCCAACAGAAAGTATGGAGAAAAGCTTGTTGGTGAATGATTTTTTATTCGTGAGCAAAATGAGCTACGGGCCTAGAATTCCGCAAACGCCTGTGTCTTTGCCATTTGTGCACAATGTCATGCCCTTTAGCTTAACCACACCTTCGTATGTTAAAGAAGTGCAATTGCCTTATAAGCGCCTACCAGCATTGACCACTATAAATCGCAATGATGCAGTTGTATTTAATTTTCCTGCCGGAGACACCATCATCAATTTGCCCGAATTTGGCAGTAAAGTCACTTATTATGAAGTATTGAGAAGCAGCCAATTTAAGGGGGATCGAGCCGCTTTAATGGCTGAATATCCCATCTTAGTTCATCCAATGGATAAAACAGACAATTATATCAAACGTTGTGTGGGCGTGCCTGGCGATGTACTTGAAATTAAAAATGCTGACTTATTCATCAATGGCAAACCTGCTTTTATACCAGGTGGCGCACAAACTGATTATATTGCCACGACTACTGGTTCTGGCTTTACTGATGAGTTTTTGCAAGACGAATTAGGGATTGATTTAGAAAATAACAATGGTAATTTTTCACCAGGTCCTGACAGCAAAACCTATATTTTTAACATCACGGCAGAAGCCGCGGAGAAAGTAAAAAAATATCCCGGTGTTGTATCATTAACCAAATATGTTGATACCAATGTAGGCATGTTCTTTCCAAATGATGATGCCAATTTCCCTTGGACTTTAGACAATTATGGACCATTAACCATTCCGAAAAAAGGGGTATCAATTACGTTGACCAATAACAATATTTCTCTGTATCGCAGGCTGATTACTGTTTATGAGCACAATACTTTGGTGGAACAGAATGGCCAGTTTGTGATTAATGGAAAAGTCACCAATACATATACCCCTCAATACAATTATTATTGGATGATGGGGGACAATCGTCATAGAAGTCAAGACAGTCGTTTTTGGGGGTTTGTTCCTGAAACACATATCGTTGGTAAAGCTTCTTTAATTTGGTTTAGTTGGAACAAAGGCCCAAGATGGGATCGATTGTTTAAAGTGATTCAATAATTTGAATGAAAGGGATCCATTTTCAATATTCAACATACGCCAATCAATCTGAATTAAATGCAGAAGATGCCGCGCTTTTAGCCAAGGCAAGACAGGCTACAAAAGATGCTTATGCGCCTTATTCGCAATTTAATGTAGCAGCTGTGGCTTTATTGAATGATGGTTCAATCATCACTGGCACCAATCAAGAAAATGCCAGTTATCCAATTGGCATTTGTGCTGAGCGGGTTTTGTTATCTGCTGTATCATCTGTTCATGGACTTATGCCAATCAAAACAATTGCCATCAGCTACCACAATCGGTTAGGACAAAGTACCAAACCAATCAGCCCTTGTGGCATCTGCAGACAAAGCTTGTTAGAACATACTTTAAGGCAAGGGCAACCCATTCGTTTGGTGTTAAGTGGTTTAGAAGGGGAAGTGTTTATTATCAACAATGCTGCTGATTTATTGCCCCTTAGCTTTACTGCTGATGATATGCAATAACCATTAAGCTGTTGCCAAAGGATATCGATGTAGATCCTTCTTGAAATAAATACTTAGTGCAAAAGATACGATAAAATAGCCCCCAATGATATACGGCATGATGGGCACGTATGTTGCTAATCCAAACCATCCATCGGTTGTTAACAGCAAATAAAATCCAATAAAGGTTTTGAATAATTCCCATCCCCATGCCAATGGATGTCCATCCATCAATTCTGTAAAAGCATAAACATAAATGTATACAAATGCACCATAGTAAAACATGCCAGGGCTGCCAATCAATGCAATATTGCCAAACAAATAACTGATGAAAAGCAATAGCAATCCCAATTGTATCCATACCCAAGCAGCAAACAAATTGCCAGATTTGGTTTCGTATTTTTCAAAATGATAAGGGTCTTCAATTTTGTAAACGGGGAATTTTTCAGCCACATCAGCAGGCCTCCAACCAGTTGGCATAAACCATATTCTCAATTTATCCGCAAAATTTTGTGCGTGCCAGGCATCTTTAATCAACAACCATAAATGCATGAAATTGATTTTGATGGGGTTCCAAGTTCTAACAGGTCTGGTAATGCCATAAACAGGTTTTACATGTGGTAATTCTTCTTGGTAGGTGCCAAACCATTTGTCCCAAAAAATAAAAATTTGTCCGTAATTCTTATCTAAATATTCTGGGTTGATGGCATGGTGTACTCTATGATGAGAAGGCGTTACAATGATTTTTTCCAGCCAACCCATTCGATCAATATGTTGTGTGTGATACCAAAATTGCGCAAACAAATGCAAGGGAGCTACTACTGCAATCACTTGTGTTGGTACGCCTAATAAAGCAGCAGGCAATAGAAAAATAGTAAACAAACGCACAAAAGTTGAAATGCTTTGACGCAGGGCACAGGCCAAATTGAAATCTTCGCTGCTGTGGTGAATGATATGTGCATTCCAAAAAAAATTGAATTCATGATCAATTCTGTGCACCAAATAACCAGTGAGGTCTAATGCAAAAAATGCAACAATATACAAAAGCACAGAGGTTTGAATACTAAAAATAGCCCAATGGTTCACCATCCAATCATAGCTTAATACAGCAATGCTAAGGCCTAATACATCTTTGGTTGAATTGGTAATACCTGATGTTAAACTAGACACCATATCCATGGTTCTAATGGTATCATTGCCTTTACGAATGCCCCACCATTTTTCTAATAAAATCAATACAAGAAATGCTGGCATTGCAACGAGTAATATTTTTCCGTAAGTTTCCATAATTAATAAGCTTAAAGATAGTAAGCTATCTTCAAAAAAAGGACCATTTTAAATGAAAGTAACCATCATTGGCGGAGGAATCATTGGATTAAGTAGTGCTTGGTTTTTAATGAAGGCCGGACATACGGTCACGGTCATTGACAAAACCGATATGTTGAACAACTGCTCTTATGGGAATGCCGGGTATGTATGCCCAAGTCATTTTGTACCATTGGCCACTCCGGGGATTGTTACGCAGGGACTTAAATGGATGTGGAATGCCAAAAGTCCCTTTTATGTTCAGCCTAGATTGGATATTCATTTAATCAAATGGGGATGGAAATTTATGCAGGTTGCTACCGACCAACACGTGCATGATGCTGCAATACCACTTAGGGATATTGCATTACTTAGTCAGTCTTGGTATGAACATTGGGATCAATTGCCTGAGTTCAATTTTGGGTATGAACACAAAGGTCTTTTAGAAATATTTAAAACGCCAAAAGGGGCAGACAAGTGTCAACAATTATGTGAGAAGGCCCAGGCTTTAGGGTTAAGCGATACGGTGATGCTTACACAGGATCAATTGCAACAATTAGAACCCCAAACCGAAATCAATGCACTTGGCGCTCTGTATTTTAAATGTGATGCCCATTTGTATCCCAATAAACTGATGCAACAATTATTACAAACCTTAGAACAGCAAGGTGTAAAATTGGTGAAAGGCGAAGAAGTCATTGGGTTCAAAAAACAAGGCAAACGCATTCAATCAGTATTGACCAATCAAGCCCAATACGAGTCCGATGAAGTAGTCATGGCTTCTGGGTCTTGGAGTAGAGAATTGGCCGCCAAATTGCAATTGGATTTGCTATTGATGCCAGGACGGGGGTATTCGATTACGTTAGAAAATTCACCTTATCAAATCAATTATCCAAGTGTTTTGGTAGAGGGTCGAGTGGCATTAACGCCAATGGATGGCAATAAAATCAGATTTGGTGGTACAATGGAAATTACTTCTACCAAAACCCCACCAAGAATGAATCGGGTGCAAGGCATATTGGATGCTGTAAAAACAGTGTATTCAGCTTTTGATATTGCCATGCCACCAGAAGAAAAGATCTGGTACGGCTTTCGACCATGTTCAGCAGATGGCCTGCCTTATATAGGAAGAACCAGCAAATGGGATAATCTGGTGATGGCTACCGGGCATGCGATGGTGGGGTTAAGCCTTGGTGCAGGTACCGGCAAATTAGTGTCTGAACTGATAGGAGGGCAAACACCAAGTATGGATATTGCACCATTTCATCCCGATCGATTTAAATAAGAATTATTTGAATGGCCATCAATTCAAGAATATAGCGCATTAATAAATCAATGAAGTTGTATTTTTACCAACTATATGGATTGTAGCACCCAGTATTTGCCATACGAACAAACCGGATTTTTTTCTAAGATTGTGCAAGACTATTTGCAACAACACGAAAACTTAAGGTCATTTTATTTGCATCAAGCAAACGCAGCTGGGGTGCAAAGTGCAATAGCTGCAAGAGATGTACATCCTGTTAATAGAACTATATTAGTGGATACTTTAAAAGCGCAGTATCAAGGGTTATCCATATCAGAAAAAGTCAAACAAAATATAGACGCTTTAGCTCATTCCAATTGTTATACCATTACTACTGCGCATCAACCGAATATTTTTACTGGGCCCTTTTATTTCATTTATAAAATCATCCATGCCATTCAATTGGCGGATGAATTGAATCATGCGTTTCCACAAAAGCAGTTTGTGCCTGTATATTATATGGGCAGTGAAGATGCGGATTTAGACGAACTAGGTTTTGTAAATATTGGGGGTGAAAAATTGATTTGGGAAACCAAACAAACTGGTGCTGTTGGTAGGATGTTGGTTGATCAATCCTTTATCCGTTTAATCAATGCGATTGCAGGACAGATAGGGGTTTTGCCTTTTGGAAATGCATTGACAGGGCTTTTTTCCAATTGTTATACCATTGGAAAATCGATACAGCAAGCTACATTGGAATTGGTCAATGCCTTATTTGGCGTGTATGGGTTGGTTGTGTTAATGCCTGATCAACCTGCATTAAAAGCCTTATTTGCACCAGTAATTGCCAAAGAATTAACCGAACAATTTTCTCAACAAAAAGTAACAGAAACCATTGCGTTACTTCAGGAGCATTACAAAGTACAAGCCGCAGGAAGACCCATTAATTTGTTTTACTTAATTGATGATAAACGGGAAAGAATTGAATGGCAAAATGGCCAATACGAAGTAGTTGCTTTGGGCTTAACATTTACAAAAGAAGCCATCTTACAAGAACTGGCCAATCATCCTGAACGCTTTAGTCCCAATGTGATTTTGAGAGGCGCCTATCAAGAAACCATTTTACCCAATATTATTTTTATTGGGGGGGGAGGGGAGCTGGCTTATTGGTTAGAACTTAAGCGGGTATTTGAATCGGCTGGGGTTGCTTTTCCCATGTTAATGCTTAGGAATTCCTTTGCCATCTTAACACCCAAATTGGCGCAAAAACAAACCAGTTTGCAAATAAGCGATACCGATTTGTTTTTACCAGAACATTTATTGATACAGCAATACGTCAGCAAACATTCGGCACATCAATTAGATTTGACCAATGAATTAAGCAATGCAACTGCTTTTTATGAGGGTCTTGCTATTCGAGCACGAACAGTGGATCCATCATTGAATGATCATGTTGAAGCAATTGCCAGTAAGGCCATTAAAAAAATACAAGCCCTTGAAACAAAAATTAAAAGGGCAGAAAAAAAGAAATTTTCAACGGCAGAACACCAGATCCATTTGCTTAAACAAGCGCTCTTTCCTAATAATAGTTTGCAAGAGCGTCAAGACAATATTGCTTTGTTATATGCGCAGTATGGTCCTGCAATCATCGAACAAATCTATCAATCATCCAAGGGGATGAATCCGGCATTTGGATTGATTAAGCTGCATGTTTAATTACTTGTTGCCGCCTGGTTTTTTAACAGGTGGTGGTAATACCGCTTTAGGTTTTTCTGCAGTCTTTGGTAGATTGCTTGGTGGTATTACAGGCGGTGTTGTTGGTTTTTTATTGTCAATAATTATATCAGATTCTGCACCCAATTCTTCAGGTTGAATATTTTTGGGGATCTCATAATCTTCAGAAGTGCCTGTGCCCATATCTTCACCTTCGCCCCCTAATACAGGGTTGGTTCCATTAATATAATCAATGATGATATCATTGCTCATGACTTCAGGTTTAACAAAGCTGAGCTTGGTGTCTATTCCACAATTGGGATCAGCCGCCGCCTTATTGAAGAAATACGCCCAGATTGGCATGGCAGCTCTACCGCCTTCTCCATTCTTGCTGTTGAAACGAATGAAGCGGTCGTCGCAACCAACCCAACCTCCTGCTAAATACTGTGGCGTATAGCCCATAAACCATGCATCGCTGTTGTTGTTGGTGGTCCCAGTTTTACCCGCTACTTGTAATCCCCCTGGAATACCATATCCCCAAATACCAGCACCTGTACCATTGGTTAATACGCCTTGCATCATTTTGATTACAGAATATGCAGTCACATCATTGATCACTTCTTTTCTTTGTGGTGTAAATGTGGCCAATACATTCCCGTTTCTGTCTTCAATTCTGGTAATATACATGGGCTTGGCATTGAAACCTCTGCCAGGGAACATGCTGTAAGCTTGCATCATTTCGTAAAGCGAAATTTCACAAGCACCTAATGCAATGGAAGGATAGGGGTCAATCTTGGTTTTCATTTCACATTTTTCCAAGAACTCTACGAAACGTTTAGCACCGTTGTTGGCAGTATTGTCTAACTGTTTCATGATATATGCAGAAGCACAGTTCCTTGATTTAGCCAAAGCAATGGCCATCGGAATGGTTGCACCAGTACAGGTTTTAGAAGTTGCAGGCACTAAGCCGTATTGCCCAAAATTTTGTTGAATGTCTTGTACAGGTGAGTTTGGGTTGAGACCTGCTTCTTCAATTGCCAAACTGTACAACAAAGGCTTGATGGTACTACCAACCTGACGCTTGGTATTGATATTGGCATGGTCGTATTTAAAGGTTTTAAAATCAATGCCACCAACCCAGGCTTTGATTTGTCCGTTGAGTGGGTCCATGACCATAAAGCCTGCTTGCAACATCTGTTTGTGGTACTTAATTGAATCATAGGGCGTCATGGTGGTATCCATGCCCCTTGAATTATTCCAAGCAAATACTCGCATGGGAACTTTCTGATAAAAAGTGCGCATATTTTCTTCGTCAGATAAGCCCTCTCGTTTTAAATTTTTCCAACGGTCTGTTTGTTTAATGGCTTGTTCTAAATTAGATTCAAAGCCTTTCCAAATACTGCCCGTTCTGATATTTTCTTGGGTATTAAACAGCTTCTGCATATAGCTCATATGCTTAGCTACTGCTTCTTCTGCATACAATTGCATGCGTGGATTGATGGTGGTATATATTTTTAAACCATCTCTATACAAATCGTATTGGTCCCCATTATTCTTGGTATTCTCCTTGCACCATTTTTTCATTTCCTCTCCAAGAATCATTCTAAAATAAGGGCCTAATCCAGTAGTTTCATCTAGCTTTTTATAATTGAGCTCAATGGGTTGTCGCTTTAGTTGCTCAGCTACACTTGCTTCTAAATAATTGTTGCGGACCATTTGGTTCAAAACCGTATTTCTTCTATCCAAGGACAATTTTGGATTTCTTCTAGGATTGTACAGTGTAGCGCCTTTCAACATCCCAATTAATACAGCAGCTTCTTCCACATTCACACGGTCTGGTTCTTTCTGGAAAAAGGTTTTGGTGGCATTTCTGATGCCAAATACATTGTCACTAAAGGCAACTGTATTGAGGTATAAAGTGATGATTTCTTCTTTGGTGAAATTGCGCTCTAACTTAACCGCAATAATGCCCTCTTTAATTTTTTGCAAGGCCCTTAAAATAAAATTCTTTGTGCTCCAGTTTTCTGTAAACAAATTCTTGGCCGTTTGCATGGTGATGGTACTTGCACCACCTTCTCTTCCCAAATACACAATGGCTCTTCCAAGTGATTTGGCATCAATGCCACTGTGGTCATAAAATCGCTCATCTTCTGTAGCAATTAAGGCTTCCACAATATGTTTGCTGATGTCTTTGTATTGAACATTGATGCGATCTTCAATATAATATTTACCCATCAATGTACCATCCTCAGCAAATACTTGAGAGGCCAAAGAAGCCGATGGGTTTTCTATATCATCTAAGTCAGGCATACTGCCAATCCAGCCAAAATTCAACATGGCCAATAAAACAATCACAAAGGCAAAGCCTCCGAAAAATATGCGCCAAAATATGCGAACCGGTTTACTCATGATTGAAGCTCTAAAAGTGAATCGTAAAATTAATATTTATCAGGGAACAGTTTCTGTAACATTTGCCAATAAGTACTGGTTTCACCTTTTTTTATCAATAAAGAAAGATTCGATGGACTAATGATACTGAATTTGTATTTAGCCACATCAAGCCAAGGAATGATTCTTGATGCCGCCAACCCTTTATTTTTATCGGTATAAGTACTGGCTTCTGCCGCATTAACAAAGGGGCCCATTAATAAAATCTGTTCCCCTTCATTGATTCTGATGACACTGATAGGCAGTTTCTGACCATAATACCGTTCCTGGTTGAATCTGTTGAAGGCATTTTTGGCTTCACTTACAAAAACCGGGTCTACTTTATACAAAGCAATTGCCACATATTGAGAGTCTGTTGCATTGAAATCGTATACATCCGGCTTGATTACTTTTTCTACTGGCGCTGCTTTAATGGGAGCTGTGTTGACCACTGTTTCTGGAACTTTAACTATGGTGGGGGCTTTAACGGCTACTGGTACATTTTGCACTTCAGTTGTATTTAAATCAACTTTTCTCTCTGGTGCTTCAATTGGTCGCTCAATGGTAAGATTTGTTAAATAGGCTTCAATTTCTGCCCGTTTGTTGAGTACTTCCAACATGGTTTTGGCTTTTTCATCAATGGGGCTATTGGCAAACAAAGCACTGATTTCTTTCAATTTAATTTTTGCCAAACTATCTTGTCTTTGCTTGATATAATACACAGATTCAATATACAATAACTGTGGGGTCCAATAGGCATTGCCTAACTGTGCATCAGCCTTCTTTTTATTGGCAATGGCTTCTTCAAATTTGCCTTCAATAAATTGGTTGTAGATATCAGTATATATTTGATTTACTGTATTGCTTTTGTCATCTATACCATTTTGTAATAACTTATTTTTTTTGCCCTTGGGATAAAAAGCGGCTAATAATTTTTTTACAGAGTCTGCTTTTTGAATGTCATTTTTTAATTGATAACAATGGCTTAGTTGAAACCAAACATCTTCCAAAGCACTGCTTTCTGCAAAACGTTTTGAGATTGAATCGTAAATATCTATGGCAGCATCTATGTCATTTAATTGGTAATGAAATTGGGCTGCATTGTCTAACATCGTATTGATGATTGTGGTATTCGACAAGAGCAGTTTTTCGTTGGTCAATGGCAAACTATCCATCAATGAAGCAGCACTCAAAACAGTCTCTGTAATGGCAGTATTGGTGGATGATTTCTGGTCATTGTCTATTGCTACAGCACTAAAGTTTCTGTCAACGGCAGATTGTCTTCGCCAATTATCAATATTGGGCCGATTACCCCATTTGGCTTTAAAATCAGACAGCCCTTTAGTTTTTAGATTGTTATTGATAAAATAGAAACCTGCATTGGCATCAGGGGGTACAAATAAATCAATTGGTGCATTATTGCTTAATCCGGAACCAAAGCTGATCTCATTATCTGCATCTTTGATCCCCCTTTCTTTTCTTAATTTCTTTAGTAAGTTTTTCAAATAAAGCTCTCGCTCATTAGCTGGCATCATGGCAATCCTTTGCAAACTGTCTTCTCTTTTAATGGTTTGCAATCCGAGCGCAATTTTCTTTAGGGGCGCTTTTTTGAATGTCAAAATAGTTGATGCGGGAGGAACCAACAAAGCCAATTCAATGCTATCATGGGCTGTGGATGATTCTATAAACATATTTTGTTTGTATAAAACCTCTGATAATAAAAAATATGATTTTGATTGTTGGGTTTTGTTGTCTTCATTGAAAGCAATACTTTTCTGTAACAATGCACTCGCTTGCTTGTAATGCTTTTGTTGCACTTCTAATTCTGCCGCAGCATAGTAAATTAAGTCTCTATAACCTTGGTATTTTTCTCTTTTAGCCATTGCCAATAACTGGGACAGATGGTAATTGATGGCGTCTTTTTGTTGATCAGCTGATAACGCAACAATATTGAGTCTGGCATAGACTTCCATTAAAGGGTCTGGCGTTAATTTAATGGATTTTTCAAACCATAGAACGGATAAGGAATCTTGTTGCGCATTTGCATACAATTGCCCAATTAAATAAGCCCACCTAGCAGATTCTATTTTATTGCTTGCATTGGGTAAAGCTTTTGATAAATAAAATGCAGCACTGTCATATTGCTTCTCTTCGTATAAACGATAAGCATTGTATTCATTCCAACTTGTTTGTAGTCTTTCAGGGAAAAATTTATCTGCCGATAAAATTTGTAATAAAGCTTCAGCTTCTGCTAATTTGCCTTGTTCAATAAAATTGCGAGATTGTAATAAAAAACTTTCATTTCTTGCTGGAGGCGGGGCGCTTAACTTCTTCCAAACAGATCGCTTCTCATTGGTGCTGATGGAAAATACACCACCAGTATTACTGATATTGCTGCCTATAGGAATATCGTATCCATCTTCTTTTTGTGCAAAAGCATAATTGATATAATTGAGAACAAAACTGGCTGAGTCAAAGTCTTTGCGATGCATATAGGCATTGCCCATTAATAAGTACAATTGATCAACCCAATCACTTCGCAAATCGTGTAATAAAATACCTGCGGTACATTTGTAAATCACACTGTCTATTTGTCCTTTGGCTGTTTCATCTAAACTGTAATTATAAAATGGCAATAGCTGTGTATAGTCGTCTTTGTGTAATGCTTTTGCATTGCCAATAATATCATTCAATTTAACAGTTGCGTTATAGAAATAATTATAATGGCTAACCGTATTGTTATACAAACGCTTAGGTAAAGTGAATTTTTTGTTCCCTGATTTTTCTGCAGGTAAGAGCCTATTTTGGTATTTTTCTGGTTTGGCAATTTCTACCGCACTATTTGGTTGGGCATGCAACCGTCCCTGGCCGAATAGCAATAAGCCTAAAAGGATGAAAAAAGATGTATAAAAACGATCACGCATAAAATCCATTAAAAATACAGTTATTTCTGCACCATACAGACATAAAACCGATCCAATCCTTACCTTTAACCAGTTTTTATATTATGGACAAAGTTAACACTGGAAATACCTTTAAACGATTGCGAAATACCTATCGTTTGGTCATCATGAACGACGACACTTATGAAGAGATGGTGGCATTTAGACTCTCTAGACTAAGTGTGTACATTGGATTGAGTACAGTATTTGTGTTATTGGTTGGATTAACGATTGCTTTAATTGCATTTTCTCCATTAAAATATTATATCCCTGGATATGGTACCAAGGAAAGTAGAACAGCATTACAGTTGCTAAAAATAAGAACCGATTCATTAGAAAATGAAATTCGGTATAAAGAGCAATACCTTGAAGGGATTAAAAAAGTATTGGCTGGAGACAAACCGGTTTCTCTAGATACAATGCCATTGGCATTGCCTAAAGTAGAAGCTTCAAATGATTAAACTAGGTTTATGAAAAAGAATCAAGCAGCTTTGTTAGGGCCATTGATCGTGCTATTTGTGCTGGTTTTAGCCATTTGTGGCTTATTTGGTGATTCGCTAAAAGCCAAACAAATTGATCCATGGGTAGTAGCCAGCGCCAATATCTTATTGTTTTTAATTTGTGGCTACAGCATCTATTCTCAATCTAAGTCTGTACAACATCAAAATCCACATGCTATGGTCAGAGGTGTGATGGGGTCTGTTGTGTTAAAACTATTTGTACTCGGAACAGCAGCGTTTGTTTACTTATACAATGCCGGTGAGTCGGCGGGGATCAATGGTATTTTTGTTAGCATGGGTTTGTACATCCTTTATACATGGTTAGAAGTTAAAATAGCCATGAAAATTAATCCCGGAAAGTTGAAGAATGGCAGCAATTGAGCATCCCTTACAAGCACTGGCTCAATATCTGCCAGCAGGTAGTTTTGATGATGTAGTAAAATACTTGTATCAATACAAAGTACATTTAACGGTTGCCAAAAGTAGAAAATCTGTATTGGGCGATTACCGACATTCAATGCATGGACATAATCATCGAATTAGTGTAAATGGCAATCTAAATCAATATGAATTCTTGATTACACTTTTGCATGAACTGGCGCATTTGCTCTGTTTTGAGACTTATAAAAACAGTGTAGACCCCCACGGAAAAGAATGGAAATCCATTTATAGCAGATTATTGGTAGAATTTATTGGGAAAGGAATATTCCCTGCTGAAATTGTTGTGGCCTTGCAACAATCCATTATTTCACCTGCTGCAACTGCAAACGGAGAAACAGCACTCCTGATGGTATTGAGACGCTATAATCCAACTAAAAAAGAAGGCATTTATTTTTTAGCCGATTTGCCTATTGATGCTTTGTTCATGTTACCGAACGGAAAAGTGTTTAGAAAAGGGCCATTGCGTCGCAAAAGGTTTACCTGTGTTGAACTTAAAACTGGTTTTGTTTATACCATGAGTGCAATTGCTGAAGTAAAGCGATTGGAGGTTGTTGGGCAATAAAAAAGCCATTGACCGAAGTTTATTTCAATCAATGGCTAAAGTGTTTAGTTATTTAGGCTACAGCTTGCTTAACCAACGCAGCAGCTTCACTCAATTGAATTGCAGATTGTACTTTCAAGCCGCTTTCATCAATTAATTTTTTAGCTTCAACCGCATTCGTGCCTTGTAGTCTTACGATGATTGGAATATTGATATTTCCCAATTTGTGGTAAGCTTCAATAACACCTGCAGCAACACGGTCACATCTTACAATGCCTCCGAAAATATTGATCAAAATGGCTTTTACATTTGGATCTTTCATGATGATACGGAATCCAGCTTCAACGGTTTGTGCATTTGCAGTACCGCCCACATCTAAGAAATTTGCAGGCTCTCCACCACTTAATTTAATCATGTCCATGGTAGCCATTGCTAAGCCAGCACCATTAACCATACAACCAACATTACCATCAAGTTTTACAAAGTTGAGGTTATATTGACCAGCTTCAACCTCAGTTGGGTCTTCTTCAGTAACATCTCTTAAAGCCGCAACATCAGCATGACGCATCAAAGCATTGTCATCAATATTCATCTTACAATCCACCGCAATGATTTTTTCATCACTGGTTTTAAACAACGGATTGATTTCTACCATACCACAATCTAATCCAACGTATGCGTTGTATAAATTGCTGACAAATTTTACGCAGTTCTTAAATGCTTCACCACTCAAGCCTAAATTGAACGCAATTTTTCTTGCTTGAAAACCTTGTAATCCACCTCCTGGGTGTACCCACTCTTTAAATATCTTTTCTGGAGTATGGTGGGCTACTTCTTCAATATCCATTCCACCTTCAGTGCTGTACATGATCACATTCATGCCTTTGGCACGATCTAATAAAATCGATAAATAAAATTCTTTTACAGGATTTGGGCCAGAATAATATACGTCTTGCGCCACTAAAATTTTGCTTACTTTTTTACCTGCTTCACCTGTTTGAATGGTAACCAATGTGCCGCCTAAAATATTCTTGGCAATATTGGTAACATCTTCTGCACTTTTTGCAACGGCAACACCTCTTTGTTCAGTGCCTACAATTTTACCCTTTCCGCGACCACCAGCATGAATCTGGGCTTTCACTACGGCAAAGTTATTGCCGGTTTGGGTTTTGATTTGACGGTAAGCCTCTTCGGCTGCCATTACGGTATCAACTGCAATACCTTCCTGCACTGGAACATGGTATTTTTTGAGTAATTCTTTCGCCTGGTACTCATGAAGATTCATATGGAACAATTTTTGCGAAGATAAGATAATCGTGGATGCAGATTTAAACCTTTTGTTAAATTTGTTGTTGTAACATTAATTTTAGTATTTTTGAAATCTCTAAACAAAATCAATATGAAAAAAATCGCATTAGCGCTGTTAAGCACAGTAATTTTAGCAGGAGTGTATTCATTTACTGGTGTTACCAGTACAAAAGATGTTGTAACTTATAAAGTTGACGCTGGTAAAAGCAAAGTTGACTGGGTAGGGTCTAAGAAAAATGATTTTCATACTGGTTTCTTCACTGTAAAAAGTGGATCAGTTCAAGTTAATGGCGGTAAAGTAACTGGTGGAGAATTTGTAATTGATTTGGCTAACCTGAAAGTAACCGATGCTGCTGGTGCAAGATTAGAAGGGCACTTAAAAGCTGGTGATTTCTTTGATGTTGCAAAATTTGGTGAAGCAACTTATAAAATCACCAATGTGGTATACAGCGATGATACCAACGCAACCATCACTGGTGATTTAAATTTGAAAGGGGCTACTTTACCTGTAAGCTTTAAAGCAGCAATCAGAAGTGCAGACGATAAAGGTTTGTTTGCTGAAGCTTTCTTTGCAATGGACAGAACTTTATTTGGCATCAACTATGGCATCGGCAATATTGCTAAAGATGTACAAGTTGCAGTGCATTTATATGCTTCAAAATAATTCATCCTATGCGTCTTTGGTGAATGTCACCAAATAAAAAATCCCGGCAAATACTTGTCGGGATTTTTTATTGAAGACCGTTATAAATAACGTTCTTCTACAATTTTTTTGTGGTGCATCAAATGCCCAAAAATAATATATGCCAGAGCATTTGCGGAAATACGCTGATCACTGGCTACTCCAAAATGATTGAGTTGGTCAGTAGTTAAAGACAGCAATAACAAATCTGTTGATTTACGTAAGGCTTTAAATTCTTCTTTCAAATTGACCATGGTTCTAGAACCAGCATTGGCTTGTAAAGCATAATTGTTTTCGTCAAAACCTGGTAAAGGGGTAAGATCATTTCTTGCTATTCTTAGTAACCGATATTGCATGATTCTTTCTGTATCAATAACATGTTGCAATACGTCTTTTAAATGCCATTTACCAGGGGCATACGCAAAATCTGCTTTTTCATCTGGAAGATTCAAATAAAAATAGGTAAGTGGGTATGATAAATGATGTACCGCATCATGAATATCTTCTAAATCAATTTGATTAATATATCCTTGAAAGAATGGCGGATAATCGGTTTGAAGGGGTCTGGGCATAATTATTTTTTTGAAGTGATCATGGGTTTAATCGGATTAGCGGCTGGCTTATAGTCATTGGCCAATTTAACTGCATTTAATGCACTCACAATGCCGCCAGTTTTTGACAAACTACCAAATGATACAGATAATTGTTTTTGCCCTGGCAATAGGCAAGGTATTGATGGCGCAGGTTTATAGGTAGACTGTTCAATAATCTGTTTAATGTCAACAGCAGTCAGGTTAGGAAAATATGATTTTAGGATGGCTGCAATACCTGAAACAATAGGCGTTGCCATACTCGTTCCTTGTAAATTCCCATAATCATTGGTATGTGGAATGGTTGAATAAATTTTTACACCTGGTGCAAAAACATCCACATTTTTTTGGCCATAACTACTAAAATCTGCTGCAATACTTGGTCCAATTAAAGGGTCACTGCTGGCCCCAACTGTCATATAGTTTTTGGCATAGGTTTTCCAAGGAGTTAACCAAGGATTCGGAAAATTATCAGTAACGTCTAAATCTTCGGCGTCATTACCAGCGGCATGCACAATCAATACATCTTTCTGTTCAGCGTATTTTACAGCACTATCAACCCATGCTTTTTCTGGAGAAAAAGATTTGCCAAAACTCATATTGATGATCTTTGCACCATGATCTACTGCATAGCGAATCGCTAAAGCAATATCCTTGTCATATTCATCTCCATCTGGTACAATTCTTAAAGTGATGATTTTAACAAAATCAGCGACCCCATCTATCCCAATCCCATTGTTTCTTTTTGCCCCTAAAATGCCGGTTACATGGGTGCCATGCGTTGGACCGGGGCCCATCACATCATTGTTGCCATAATATTTGTCTGAAAAATTCTCGTACTGATCACCCACAATTTCTGCTCGATAGTTAGGGGGGGCAATATCTTTAGAATCAAATGCTTCTTTCTTCCCTTCAATGTAGTCATCCAACTCTTTCAATGCGTGTGAGTTTTTCTCTTCAGGATCAATCTGAAGCATTTTCATCACCGTTAGGAACCCCAATTTGGCATCCCTCGCTGTTTTGGTAATGGGTTCAAACTTCTCCAGTTTTTCACAAGTATATTCTTCAACCCCCATTTCTTGTCGTAAAATCTTATCATGCCGCTTAAGTGCTTTAGCAGTAACTTCTATGAACATTAGGTCCATCATTTCTTCCTGACTAAAATTCAACTCTTTGGCCGCTTTAGACCACATGGCATAACGCGTTTTGTCAGTTTCAGACAATTGACTGGTATCTAAAGCACTGTTTAAAAACTCATGCTTCCATTTGTGATAAATTCTGGCTCGTTCATCGCCCGCTTTTTTAATACTTTTTCCGTTCTTCCCACCTAAAAAATTCCAACCAAATACATCGTCTATATAACCATTTTTGTCATCGTCAATGCCATTACCTGGAATCTCTTTTGGGTTGCGCCACAAGATTGGCTTTAAATCTTCATGTGTGGTATCTACCCCCGAATCAAGCACGGCCACAATCACTGGTTGCGGCTTTTTATTTTTTGAAGCTAAGTACGCATAAGCTTGCGGTAAACTAATGCCATAAATATGGTTGGATTCAAAATCCAATAAGTGCCAGCCCTTCGGTATTTCTGATTGAGCTATTGATGACAAACCCATTCCACATCCCATTAGGATGGCAAGCGCAGTTCCACGAATCATGAAGTGTAAATTTTTCTCTCTTCACAAATTTGCAGAATCCAAATGATATATGATTCGTCACTTTTTTATTTATGAAATCATTAAGCGTATAAATGCCCTTGATTATCCTAACAAAATGTTAAACCTTGCTATACTGTCGCCATTTTTCAATGGCCGTTTCCATATCCAAGGGTAAGGGGGATTCAAAAAAAAGTTCTTTTCCGGTAACAGGATGAATAAATCCCAATGTTTTTGCATGCAAAGCACACCTAGGACAAGCTTCAAAACAATTGTCAACAAACTGTTTGTATCGACTATATACCGTGCCCTTTAAAATTTTATCTCCACCATATTCTACATCATTGAATAAAGTGTGACCAAGGTATTTCATATGAACCCTTATTTGATGGGTTCTGCCTGTTTCCAGTTTGCATTCAACTAAAGTAACATAATTGAATCTTTCGAGTACTTTATAATGCGTTATTGCGTGCTTGCCTGTATCACCTTCTGGATAAGCATCAAACATTTTGCGATGCTGTTTGTGTCGAGCAATATGCGCATTGATCGTACCCTCGTCTTCAGTTACATTACCCCAAACCAAAGCAGTATATCTTCTTTGAACGGTATGATGAAAAAATTGTTTGGCTAAGTGTGCAGCGGCTTCACCGGTTTTGGCCAATACAATTAAACCCGTCGTGTTTTTATCAATGCGATGGACTAACCCAAATCTGGGTAAGCTTTCTTCTGATAAATTGGGGTTTTGTTGCTTCAAGTAATAGGCTACACCATTTAATAAAGTGCCACTAAAATTTCCTACTCCAGGGTGTACCACCATATTAGGGGGTTTATTGATCACCATTAAAGCGGCGTCTTCATATACTATATTGAGCGGTATAGGTTCTTCTTTTAAGACCGTATGTTCTGGGTTGATTAAGCTCATTAAAATGATTTCATCGCCTGGCTTAATTTTATAATTGGATTTGACTGGTTTCCCATTAACAGTTAAAAACCCTGCTTCAATACCTTGTTGCACTTTATTTCTGGTAGACCCTTCCATATGCATTTGTACCCATTTGTCAATCCTATAGGGTTCTTGTCCTTTGTCTACCGTAAATATTTTACGTTCGTATAAGGCATCAGATTGTTCTTCTGAAATTAAATCGGTATCTACGTGCATGCGGCAAAATTAACTTTATTTTTGTGGTATGGAGCAGGAAGTCATATTCAAAGATTTGGGCAAACAATCTTACAAAGAAGTATGGGATGAGCAAGAGCAATTGTTGAAAGCCAATGCAGATATAAAAATGGCATTCAAATTTGGAAATCAATCCGACTCAATGCCCAATACCATTCCAACATTGCATCATTTACTATTTGTTGAACACCCGCCTGTGTATACTTTGGGCAAGAATGGGAAAATTGAACATGTATTAATTAGCGAGGCAGACAGAATTAAAAAAGGGATTGAGTATTTTCATATCAATAGAGGAGGGGATATTACTTTTCATGGACCAGGGCAATTGGTAGGATATCCCATCTTAGATCTTGAACGATTTAAAACCGATTTGGGTTGGTACTTACGAACTCTAGAAGAAGTCATCATTAAAACCATGGCTGATTATGGATTAAAGGGAGAGCGCAGTGCTGGTGAAACGGGTGTTTGGTTAGATGCACATATCAAGGGGAGGGAGCGGAAAATTTGTGCCATGGGTATTAAGTGTAGTCGCTGGATAACCATGCATGGGTTCGCATTTAATGTAAACACCGATCTAACTTATTTTGATCATATTGTACCATGTGGAATCCAACATAAAAAAGTGACTTCATTGGCGCAGGAATTGGGCTACTTAGTTGAAATGGAAGAAGTAAAGTATCGGGTTAAGAAACATTTTGAAGCTTTGTTCCCTTGCAAGTTGATTGGTAGTTAAGCTTATTGTAATAAGAATTTATTTCTTTCTAATAATTCGCCATTGCAATACAATTCAAAATTGTACCAACCACTGTGGTAGAAATTACCTTTTTCTACAATCCATTTGTCTTCTTGCAAGTTGGTCATATTGAACAACAATAATGGACCATCATAGATAAATAAACTATAGCGCTTAGATTGTGTATTGGGTAATTCAATCAATAAATTGCCTTTTGAATTGGTGTATACGTATTGTGAGGGGATCCAAGCCTCTGCTGTATTTGGGGTGATGGTCTGCACTAAAACCACCGTTCTTTTGCCAATTCGGGATAATGAATCTTTAGTCTGAGTAAATATTGAATCCTTAAAGATTTTATAAGCTTCGGGATCCAAGGTTTTAAATGGTTTGTTGCCAATGAAAATTCTCTGAGATAAAGCATTAGTATTGGGTATGGTCGATCTTTTTTTTTGTGCCACAGACTGGTACAAAACACCAAAAGAAAACAATACAGTCAAACAAATTTTATACATGCGCTTGTAAAGATAAATATTCCAAACTAATACATTAAAGCTTCATTGGTTAAACTTCTGTTTCCTTGTAAACCCCCACTGTGAATGATCAAAACATTTGAGCCATCTGGGAAATAACGACTTTGCAGCAATTGTTCAGCTGCGTAAAAAAGTTTTGCAGTGTACACCAAATCAGTTGGAACTTTTTCACGTAAGTAAAAGTCATTCATGAAGTCAATCAAAGCAGGAGGGTGTTTGGCGTATCCGCCAAAATGATAGTCGTGAATCGTGTTGATTTTTTTATTTGTATCGGGTGGAAGTAAAGATTGTACTGCATGATTTAGCCCGCTGTTGTTTTTTAGGACACTGATGCCAACCACAGATTGATGTGGAAGACTGGCTTTAACTAACCCTGCCATCATGGTACCAGTGCCACAGGCACAAAGGATATGCGTATATGTTGCAATTTGCGGTTGTTCAAGAATAGTTGCGGCGCCATTGGCGCCCAATAGGCCAAACCCACCTTCAGGAATCCAAAACCAGTCGAGATGGCTATTTTCTGCTATCACCACTTCTTTGTATTTATAGTTTTCCCGATCAATAAATTGCAAAGTCATACCAAAGGCTTTGGCATCAGCTAAAGTTGGGGAATCCCCAGATTCACCTCTAATGAATCCTACTGAATGCAGCCCTTCCATTTGACATACGGCTGCAAGTGCTACAATATGGTTGGAGTAAGCGCCGCCGAAACTGGCGATGGTATTGCATTTGAGCCGTTTCGCTTCCTCCAGATAAAACCTTAGTTTAAACCATTTATTGCCACTGACTACTGGGTGAATCAAGTCGGTTCTAAGTGTAGACAGCTGAACGCTCTTCGAAGAGAGACTGTTTAGTGGTTGAACGACGATATTTTTCAGGTCAAATGACATATTTTGATCAATTGTTGCAATGTTAAAAGAATTAACTTTGTTAAGTAAATAAAATTCTATGAAACCTACCCTTGTAATTTTAGCTGCTGGTATGGCAAGCCGCTATGGCAGCATGAAACAGATTCAATCTTTTGGTCCTGATGGAGAAACCATTATGGATTATTCTATTTTTGATGCCATCCAAGCTGGATTCGGTAAAGTTGTATTTATCATCAGAGAAGAGTTTTCAGAGCAATTCAAAGGCATATTTGAACCCAAATTAGCAGGTAAAATTGCAACCGACTATGTTTACCAGCATTTGGAAGCTTACACCAATGGTTATGCTATACCTGCTGAAAGAGCAAAACCTTGGGGAACAGCTCATGCCGTTTTATGTTGTAAGGGCAAAGTAAATGAGCCTTTTGCAGTAATTAATGCAGATGATTATTATGGTAGAGATGCTTTTGATAAGGCATTTCATTTTTTAACCAATGATTGTAATGCACAAACCTTTGCTTTATTAGGCTACGAATTACAAAAAACACTCAGTGAAAATGGGAGTGTCAGCAGAGGGGTTTGTACTGCAGATGCAAACAATAACTTAACAGAAATTAATGAGCGTACAAAGATTTATCGAGAAGATGGTCAGATTGTTTTTGAAGATGAATCAGGAAAAACCCCATTGCCTGGCAATAGCTTAGTCAGCATGAATTATTTCTGTTTTGCGCCAGAATTTATTGATATGTGCGAAAGCATGTTTACTGATTTCCTTGCAGCAAAAGGACAGGAATTAAAATCAGAATTTTTTATTCCTTATGCTGCCAATGAATTTATTCAGTCTGGTAAAGGTGTTTTAAAAGTATTGCCTACTTCGGCCCAATGGTTTGGTGTAACTTATAAAGAAGATGCGCCCGGAGTACAAGCAGCCATCAGCCAATTAGTGGCAGATCAGGTTTATCCCGCCTCTTTATGGAAATAAATACGTAATGTAAAGCATTAAAAAAGCCATTGGTAATTTCCAATGGCTTTTTTGTATCTGTTTTAATTACTTATTTACCGTAAGCTTTTACAAAGTAAACACAGTCTTCTAACTTGTTAATTTGCAATTTGCGTTCTACGCCTTTCAATGAAGATTTGCTAGGTAGTTTTACTTTTTGAAATGCAGTATCACTGTTCTTTAAGTCTTCAATAATTGCGTGAATATTTCTAGATTTTACTGCAAACGCAACGCCATCAGCTTGGGCTTGTTTGGTACTTAAAACCCCAATTACCTCACCATTTTTGTTAAATACTGGTCCGCCTGAATTACCAGGGTTCGCGCTAATTTGTATTTGATAAGACAAAGAATCACCGTTAAAACCAGTCTTTGCACTTAAATAGCCCATGCCATATACAATTTCATTTCTGGGATATCCCAAAGTGAAAATTTCTTCACCTAAAGATGAATTGCTTTTTTGGATGGTATATGGGATTGATTTAATTGGCTCATATTCATCATCGTTGATCTTCAGAATGGCCAAATCTTTAATATGGTCAATTAAGACAATTGCCGATTTAAACTCTTTGCCTTCGCTGTTTACAACAATGGCGCCAGTGCCTTTTAAAATATGGGCATTGGTAACGATATAGCCTTTTACATCTACCAAAAAACCAGAACCGCCGCTTAATAAGCGCGCATTCATGGGTATTTTAGAAGTGACTTCGTTAATAATATTGCCTTGGTATTGTTGATTCTTTTTGACCACTTCCAAGTCTTTACCCAATTGTTCAAGTTTGGGATCATTAACGGCTGTTGAAAAATACATAGCCAAACCGCTAATGAAAAGGGCAATAACGCCACCTACTGAAGCAGCAATTGCTGTGACTCTTTTATATTTATTCCAGAATTGAATGACTTTTCCTTTCGAACTCAATGCCCCGCCCTCATTTAAATCCCCACGCTCCAAGAGGTTTTGATGCACTTCATGTAAGGTTTGTTTGATGGCAATATTAGCAGAGTAATCAGCAATTTGGTGTAAGAACATATTGTGTTCTACCACCATCTGATCTATTTCAGGGGTTGTATTGCGAAGATTCTCAAAGTAGGCACGCTCTTCAGCGCTCATTTCTCCGTTGAGGTATCTTTCAATTGCGTCTAATAATAAAATATCATCCATATACTTACTCTCCAATATTGTATTGCGAAAAGAATAGTTTCTTTAATCGCATCAAACACTTGTATTTCTGGTTTTTAGCATTGTCGGCATTGGTATAACCAAATTCTGCTGCCAATGCATTCATATCCATTTTTTTTAGATAATATCCCTGTAACAAACTTTTACAAGGTTCACCTAAACTGTTCAAAGCCCGATCCATGATGGCAAATTCTGCGTTCCTTTTTTCATGGGTTTCCAAATCTTCTTCTACCGCAACTGTTTCTTCAAACCCATCAACTGAACCAGTAAATCTGCCCATTTGTTGCAGTCTTTTTAACCAAAGCCTTCTGCAAACTGAATACAAATAGGTTTTGATTTGACAGGTTAGGACGAAAGAATCGGTTTGAGATTTTTCGTAAAGCGCTATCATTGCTTCTTGAAATACATCCCTTGCCTCGTCATAGCTGCCATTATTATTCAAAATAAAGGATTGAATCATATTAAAATTTTCTTTATATATGAGTTCAACCGCTTTTGAATCGTTGTGTGCCAGACCCTTCAATAATGCTTGTTCGTTGGTATCTCCTTTCACTATCTGTTCCTTTAATACAGTAATAGGCTTAAAAGTAACCCAAAATAGCCCTAAATATTTTTATAAAAAAAATTCTAAAACTGGGGGTTACCTTTTTCTCCTCTGCGTATTAATCAGTAATCATTCAAACTAAAAAAGAAAAAAAATGAAAAAATTGTTATTCGTATTAGCATTAGGCGTTTTCGCATCTTGCGCTGGAGAAAACAAAGAAGCAACTGCTGACACAACTGCTGCAACTGTAGATACTACTGCTGCAACTGTAGACACAACTGCTGCAACTGTAGATACTACTGCTGCTCCTGCTGTTGATACTACTAAGAAGTAATTCAATCAATCTGTTGGTGAAGAGAACTCGTGCAGTCTAGCTTGCGGAAAGTACAACAGATTTAAAAGTTTCATATGGCAAGCAATCGTTAGAAGCCGCTCCGTTTCCACGGAGGGGCTTATTTTTTTGGGACATTCAGGGCGCAGCAACGTTTGGTTATTCAATTTATTGTTATCCCTCCTGATATTTTAACCAAAAATTATCAATTTTTTGTATTTTGATGTAGAATTAAGCTGCACCAAAATGTCTGTAACTGTCTATAAGAGGGTTCAAAATAAATTTGCTTTCCTCAAGAATCGCCATTCATCATCTTTTTATTTAAAATTGTTTATTCTGGTGCTATCCCTTTGCGCCAGCTTCCCTTTTTTTGGGCAAAACCATTTACTCCTGGTTAATCAGGTTAGTGATGACTTTAAACATCCAAAACTCATCAGTCAAAAGTTGATTGAGAATCCATTCAACTTTACAGAGTTGAATTTGCGCTTTCAACATGCTCAAGAAAATACTTTTAACGATTTAGGAAGCATTAACAATCCTTTTACCAATATTAATCAAGTTTCCGATCTTATACCCA
>JAIXYL010000054.1 GCA_027490265.1 Sediminibacterium sp. | reverse complement strand
CATGACCCATGCAGTGTATTTGTTGTATGTGAAAGACCATTTTGATGCTAAAGCTTATGCGTTGGCATTAAAGTCAAAAACGAATAGTATGGTCAATGCAAGAAAATATCGTCAGTTCAAGCAGTTTTATGACATGCTGTTGAAAAAAAAAGGACTTTGATAACTTTCATACAATATAAATATATGAAATTATTCTATATATATATTTCATTTATATAGTAATCTTAAAATACAATACTTAACAAATTTTATCCCCCCACCTGCCCCTTACACCATTCAATTACTGCAGGATATAAATCCTCGATTGTTTGACCGTTCGTTCTGTTTTCATAAAGTCCCAAAAGCATGTCATAAAACTGCTTAAACTGACGATATTTTCTTGCATTGACCATACTATTCGTTTTTGACTTTAATGCCAACGCATAAGCTTTAGCATCAAAATGGTCTTTCACATACAACAAATACACTGCATGGGTCATGTACTCATTGAAAACGGCATACCCATTGCCATACATTGACGCATCGCCACGTTCATCAATCCATTTGCTGCGATGCACACCACCCATGACGGTATTCAAAGCAGCTTTATATTGATCGCTGACTGGATTCACATAATTATGATCAATTTCAGTAAACGCCACACTGGTGTATAATGCAGCAATTTGCTGGGCAGAGTATACCGATGTATCGTAACGATAAGGTGCCGAAATCCAAATAACATTAGTCTTTTGATGGTTCATGGTAAATCGCTGGGTAAAATGAAAACCGCCCGCTAAAGGACTAAGCACAATTTGATATTGATCATATCTTGTAGAAAACCGGTCTTCAAGCCAACGCTGAATCTGAGGGATATTTAATAGCTGCTGTACATGCTGCAATAATCCTGTATAAAAAGGAAGTTGGTTTTGATAAAATGCTCTAAAGCCAATGGCTGAAGCAAATTGGGCAATATCTTCCTTACTTACACTATTTAAGCCAATCCACAACAATCGTTCTGTTGGCATTTTTTTCTCTTTAATAATTTGATCATGATCAAAAGCAGCATTATACGCATTTTGCAATTGGTATACATAATTCATAGCCGATTTTGCAAAAGACTTATTTAATTTTTTTACCAAATCGTGATCACGATAAGCCCCAAAACGATCAATAATCAATTGATAGTAAGCCGTATTAGCATTGACATTGTTGGCATGCATCTTTACATGATTGGTCACAATACTTGTATCGGTTAATGCAATCGCAATATGCATTAATTCATATACTTCTGGAATACTGTAAACAGCTTTAGCATCGGTAATCACCACGGATTGGTCTTTACTGGTCTGAGCAGATGCAATAGTCAACATGATGCCCATTCCAGTTAACACCATTAATAGGGTTCGTTTCAAATAGTCAAAAGATTTCATAATGATTGTTTTATCTACCAAAACTCGCCCGAAGCCATTTACAAAATCAATCCATTATCTTAATGGTTTAAAATACTTGCCCAAATACCTCCTGCAGTTGAGCATCATAATCTTGCATTTGAGCAAGTAATCCACTCAGAATCGGCTGATTGTGTAATATTGATCTATGAAAGACATTTGGAAAAGACTAAAGGATTATCGACTGCATTATTGTTTAATTAGCAGCAGTATTTTCTTTTTTGGTTGGTTGATTGCCACAAAAGATTTGCTCAATTGGCAACAAAACCTATTTACGTCAGTCTTATATGGGCTTGGCATTGCAATCAATGCATTGATTATTGAAACAAAACTACTGCCCAAACAACTATACCAGAAGCGCAAACAGATATTTATACTTAGTATGATCAGCTTAATGATCAGCACTGGCTTAGTGCTGCTTAGTTTACAATTAGTGTTTGGCCAATTCAATTATATTTTGAATGTTAAAAACAATGCCCCTATCAGTTTTATATTAAGTTATTTTTTTCCACTGTCATTTGCAGCTACTGTCACAACAGTCATGGCCATCTTTCGAAACCAACAGTTGACCATACTAAATATGGAAAAAATACAAAAAGAGAAACTTCAAACAGAATTAAATTTTTTAAAAGCCCAAATCAATCCGCATTTCTTGTTCAACTCATTAAACAGTGTGTATTTTTTAATAGACAAAGAAAATGCAGCAGCCAGAAGTGTTTTGATGACATTCACAGAAATGTTACGCTATCAATTATATGATTGCAATGTTGAACGAATCAATATTGAAGATGAAATTAATTTTATCAATAACTATATAGCCCTACAAGCATTAAGAAAAGGCGATAAATACAAAATTAAATTTGAAGTGGGCAACAATCTCACGGGATTTAAAATTGCCCCATTAATCTTAATCACCTTTATTGAAAATGCATTTAAATACGTCAGCAATCTATCAACGGGTGAAAATTACATCCACCTGTCTTTATCAAAAACAGATGATCAATTATATTTTAAGTGTTTTAACACAACGGACCAAACAGCCAAACCCGATATCATCGACTACGGTGGAATTGGGGTAGCGAATACTAAGAGAAGATTAGATATATTGTATCCAAATCATCATGAGTTATTCATCGAGCAGAAGAGCCATGATTATACAGTCCATTTAACAATAAAGCAACTGATATGATGAATGTGTTAATTGTTGATGATGAAGCCATAGCTAGAAAAGGCTTAAAAGAGTATATTCAAGAAATTCAATTTCTGCAATTTGTTGCAGAAGCAGACAATCCTTTGATGGCGATGGAGCTATTAAAGAAAGAAAAAATAGATCTCATACTCTGTGATATCCAAATGCCTTTATTAGATGGGGTTCAATTTGTAAAACAATTGAAAACACCACCTTTGGTTATTTTTACCACTGCCTACCCTAATTACGCATTGCAGGGCTATGAATTAGACATTGTTGATTACTTACTTAAACCAATTAGCTTTGAGCGATTTTTTAAGGCAGTGTCTAAAGCGCATGAATTGTTCCAGCTTAAATCTAGTACTACCAATCATGCTCCAGAGCTGATCAAATCAACCGAATCAACTTTTTGCTTTATTAAAACGGATAAAGGGTTTATTAAACTGCCTTATACAGATATTTTGTATGTTGAAGCGATGCACAATTATGTAATCTTTCATTCAACAACAGGTAAGCAAATCAGCTACTTGACTTTACAGAATGTTGAAGAATCATTGCCAACCAATCAATTCATCAAAATTCACAAGAGCTATATCATCCATATCAAGCATATTCAAAAAATAGCAGGCGATTGTATTTGGATCAACGATACAGCATTACCAATCAGTAGAACCAATAAAGAAAGCATACTCAAAAACATTTTGGCAACTAATTTGATTCAAAGAAAACCGGATTAGATAGTGTGTTTAATTCACGTATACTTCATCCACAAATACCCAGCCCTTCTCCCCTTTACCGGGATGCCATTTAGGAAGCTTGGATACTGGTGCTACAATTACTTTTAAATACTTGACTGTAACAGGTGAAAAGCGAATGTCGAATCCCCTCAAATACCCTTTTGCTCCGGTCGTTGGCTGTGTAGGTACTAATTTCCCAAGCAGCTTTAATGCGTTAGGAGTATTACCGCCCCATACTTCAAATGATTCTGGCGGCATGATATAGCTTCCAATATCAACTAAAGTACTAAGTGTTACGCTGCTGACATTAACAGATTGATTGAACAGTAATAAAGACTCTAAGCGATTCAATTTATAGCCGACCCATTTTTTACTTCTAAAATTATTCACTTCTCCTTTTGCCAAATCAATCAGTGTTTGAGGACCATCGCCAACATACAGTTTGTCGGCTGGCAACAAGTGAATGGCCGAATCAGGTTTGAATTTTGAACTAAAAAAAGACATTTCAGCAGTATTGCTGCTGATCCATCCCTGCTTAAATGCCTTGGCTTTAATGGTTGTATTTCCAGATAAAACAACTTTATTGTTATATACAGGAGACTTTAAACTATCTGGTTCTGAACCATCCACTGTATATCGCATAATGGCACCATTGATATAATGCTTCAACTTAAGTTTAATGGGCGTAGTAATGACTTGCTCTTCATTCAAAATAATTGGTGGCGTCAATTGAAGTACGGTTGTATCATCAGTAAAGCCCTCATTAATTGTAACCCTTTTCATACTGCTTTTGAGTGCTTGAATATCACTTGCAGAAAGCGTTGTATTCCAGAGAAATAATTTGTTTAATTGTTTTAATGCACTCAATGACTGTACTTGATTTTTTTCAAGCTTTGTACCTGATAAAGCCAATTGTTGCAATAAGGGCAATGCTTTTAAAGCAGACAGTTCTTTGCCCGTAATCTGTGTAAACGACAAATTCAACTTTTGCAAATTGTTGAATTGGGCAACAACTGATAAGCCATCGTCATTCAATGGCATTTTATTCAAGTTAAGCTCTACAATTTGTGCTTTAATAGGCAATAAGGCTTTTAATTGATCTAAAGAAAAAGCTGATGCACCAAAAAAATTAACTTGTAATGCCGCTGCATCTTTGGCAATTGGTGAAACGATGCGATAATCAGTGTTGTATTGTTGAATGGTTTCGGGCGACAACGGATCCAAAGCAAGTTGATTGGTGCTGCTTTCCGAAAACTGTTTTTTCGCAATTGCTTGAAGTTGAGGGTCAGCAATATCCATCACTTTGGTTTCAAAATTGGCCCCTGCTTTAATCCATGATTGCAAGATGACTAATTCTGTTTCGGTTAATTGTGGCTTACCCAAAGGTGGCATATGTTTTTTGTCTTCCAAAGGCAAATGCGCTCTATGCATCAAAAGTCCTAAATCTGCCGCAGCAGTATCCCATAGCTTGCCGTTTTTGCCGCCTTTCAATAACAGTGCTTCGGTATCCATTCGAAGATCGCCTTTCGACTTTGATTGATTGTGACAGCTGTAACATTTGGTTTGCAATATCGGTTGTACCAAATGGGTATATACTTCAGCATCCGAAAGCAAAACAGATTGTTCAGCAACCTTAGGCCGGATGGGTTGCAACACAAAATCTGGACCATGTGTTAATGCGCCTCCCAAATGTCCAGTAACCATAATAATAAGTGTACTTAAGATTCCTATACTGTAATGCAACCATACTTTTTTTTGTATTGCATTTGAAAAGCCATACCAAATAGCCATAAGAATGGCAATGGCAATACCAGACCACTTATGCCAAAAAATAGCTTCTGAATCATATCCGCTTTCTTTTGACAAAAAGAAGCCCATCAAAGCAGTCAATGATGTGGTCAATGCAGTCATTAATAAAAGCCATCGATCAATAGTTAGCACCCAATCATTTCCAACAATTTTATGCAATACCACAAAATGCCAAAACAACCAGATAAATACCAAAGCGATGGGGAAGTGTAAAAAAATGGGATGCAGTCTGCCAATCACTTGCAACCAAGTAGGAATGACCAATAAGGATTCAGTCAATAACAAAAAGACCAATAATGTATTGAATACAAAAACCAGATTGTAAATATATTTTTTAACATCAAACATGTTAGTACACTTTAATTTCATCAATAAACATCCAAGCATGTTCGCCTTTAGCTGGATGCCAATCAGGTATTGATTTTTTCACCAAGAGTTGAATCAATAATTGATTGGTTTGTGCTGCGCGTTTTGCATGAACCATTTGATATACACAAGTATTTTTAAAAGAGGGCTTTGTAGCTTGGTTATTCAACTGACCAAATGGCTCATAGGCACCAGTTGCTTGATTGAACCATTGCACAAGAATGGTTTCCGGCAAAAAAATCCAGGCACTTTCATTTTGAAGAAAGTTCAACAATATTGATTTTACAAGCGCTGTCTTTTGTAATGTCAATTGAATTTGAACAGTGTCAATTTGATAACCCATCCAATTGTGATGACTCACCTGCGGTATACCCCCCTGCAAATCAATCAATGCATGCTTTCCTGAACCTGGGTAATTGGGGTGAGGTAAAGACTGTTCTACTTGAGCAATAGCTTGCCCTGCCTGAATAAAGGTTGCAGCAATTGTTTCTGAGGGCAAATATGGATTTCCAAAAACCTTGGCTTTCAAGGTTGTCAAATGTTGATTAATCAACACTGGTTTGCGATAGATTTGATTGTTGAGGGTTGGCTCTTTTTGATTGAGGGTATAACGAATAGTCGTATTGGGATATGCAAATGCCAAATCAACCAAAACTTGTTTATCAAAAAACACAGAAGGGTATTGCATCATTGGTGGTGTTAACCGATACCGTTGTTGCGCCAATAGACAGGCTGGCATGATGCATAAAACAAAAACAAATAATTGGCGCATTAGTTAATGGGGGTTAATTTATAAGGATACACATGCCCAGAATTCCATTGAGCCACATACAGATTGTCTTCATCATCTATGCAAACATCATGGGGATACTGAAATACATTCAATGTTTGGTACATATTCTGCAAAACTTGATTGGTGTATGTAGGGGTACTACCAGCCAAATTGGACACTACTTTATTTTGTTGATCTAAGATGGTTACAAAACCAGAGGATTGACCTTGTCGTTGATGAGTCTGCAAAACTGCTGCATATAAATAATCGCCTTTAATCACTGGTCTACAAACCCAAGCCCCAGGTAAAGGAATCGTGTCAATATATTGGCCATCTAAAGTAAATCGTTTAAATGCATTCTCTTCTCGAGAAGTAACCATGAGTATTGGCCGTTGTTGATCTCGACCATCATAGCAAATACCATGTGCATTCTTTAAATGTTTGGGTGCTGAGCCTCTTCCACCCCAATGTCTGATGTATTGGCCTTTAGCATTGTAATGGATGATATAATCTTTACCATATCCATCTGCCACATAAATATCCCCATTCGGTGTAATCGCCGTTTCAGTAGGTACAAACTCTGAAGCGCTTTGATAAATACCTGCGTCTTTTGGGTAGTCTAGCGTCAACAGCACTTTGCCATCAAGTGTTGTTTTAATGACTTGGTGTCTATTATTATCAGCAATAAACAATACATCTTGTCCATTTTCATGAAACAAAGTAAGGCCATGAGCGCCTGGATAGTCATTACCCCATGTAGTTACTAGTTTGCCTTTCTTATCATAAATAATAATATTGTTCTTGGTTTCATTGGTCAACAAAATGATGCGCCCAAATTGATCTTGCACCATTTCGTGGCAGTCTTTAACTGGATATCGATTAAAATCTAAAGCGCCCCATTTTGTGTCAAGCCGATAGCGCTTTTGTTGATGGCCAAGAATGATATCGTTTTGTTTGGCCTTTGCCAATAAAGATGGGAAACCAGTTATGCCTGCAGTTAATACAGCACTCTGCCATAAAAAAGATTGTCTATTCATGTTAAAGTATTATGCAATTAAGCCATCAATCACGTTACCTGCTACGTCGGTTAAGCGATACCTTCTTCCCAAATGTTTATAGGTAAGTTGCTCATGATCTAATCCCATTAAATTCAAAACGGTTGCATGAAAATCATGCACATGCACTTTGTCTTTCACAATATTGTATCCAAAATCATCTGTTTCACCATAAACCCCTGGTTTAATACCGCCACCTGCCATCCAGATGGTAAAGCATCTTGGGTGATGATCTCTCCCGTAATTATCTTTTGACAAGGCCCCCTGACAATAATTGGTTCTTCCAAATTCACCGCCCCAAATCACCAATGTTTCATCTAACAAACCTCTTTGTTTTAAATCGGTAATCAACGCAGCACTTGCTTGATCAACATCTTTACATTGACCTTTTATTTCCCCTGGCAAATTATTATGGCCATCCCATCCTTGGTGATACAATTGCACAAAACGAACCCCATTTTCAGATAATTTTCTTGCCAATAAACAATTAGCCGCATAAGTACCTGGTACCAAACATTCAGGTCCATATAGTTTAATAATACTTTCAGGTTCCTTACTCATATCCGTAATTTCAGGTACGGCTGTTTGCATTCGAAAGGCCATTTCATATTGCTGAATCTTCGTGTTGATTTCAGGATCACCCATGGCTTCGTATGATGCTTGGTTCAACTCATTTACTTTGTCAAGCATCTTCCTTCTATCAGACTTACTAATTGTTTCAGGATTATTTAAATACAGTACAGGATTGTCTCCACTACTAAATTGTACACCTTGATGGATAGAATCTAAAAAACCATTGGTCCATAATTTTGAATACACACCTTGACCATTGCCGCTGCCTTTAGACAGCAACACACAGAAAGCTGGTAGATTTTTGTTTTCACTACCCAAACCATAGCTCAACCAAGAACCCATACTAGGCCGATTGCCTACCTGCGCACCTGTTTGAAAAAACGTTAATGCAGGATCATGATTAATGGCTTCCGTATACATGGATTTTACAATACACAAATCATCAGATATAGACGCAATATGGGGCAATAGTTCACTAAACCAAGCACGATGACTGCCATGTTGTTTAAAATTGAATACCGTGCCTGCTAAAGGAAATTTTTTCTGATCAGCCGTCATCCCAGTTAAGCGTTGCCCCATTCGAATAGATTCGGGAAGGTCTTGGCCAAACATTTCTTGCAACTTTGGTTTGTAATCAAACAAATCCAATTGCGATGGTGCCCCATTTTGAAACAAATAAATAATTCGTTTCGCTTTGGGTGCAAAATGTGGCAATCCAGCCATCAATGCTGCTTCATCTGGTTGTCCTTTAAACAAATCTGGAATGAGCAAAGAGCCCAAAGCCACGCTACCAATACCCAAACTCAGTTTTGATAAAAACTTTCGCCTATTATAATTTAAATGATGTTCTAATATTGATTTGTCCATGACTAACTTTTTGTAATACTTTCTTCTAAATTATAAATCGTATTAATGGTTTTCATTAATGCAGCGAACGCCGCTTGATCGGTTATTTTTTTGGGTGGATATTCCCCCACACGGGTTGTAGCAACCGCATCCAATTGCCCTTTTTTGAATAAGCTTAATTGCTCATGATAATAGGTGTCAAGAATGTCCATTTCTTTTTTGGTTGGCTTCCTACATACAATTAACCTAAAAGCTTTTGTATATTTCTCAGAAGCACTTAAGGGTGCATCACTAAGTTGTTGAGCCAATACCCTAGATGCTTCCAAAACCATTGGATCATTCATCATAATTAAAGCTTGTAAAGGGGTATTGGTTTTAGAACGTTTGACTTCACATTGGTCTCTATTACTCGCATCAAACAATGTCATGCTTGGAGGCGGCAAGGTCAATTTAATAAATGTATATAAGCCACGCCTGTATAAATTAGGGCCCTTATCTTGTTGGTAGGTGGATAAAACACCCCTACCTGATGTAGCCCCCTCCCATAGCCCTTTTGGCTGATATGGTTTAACGCTAGGACCACCAATCGTCTTGACCAATAATCCACTGCTGCTTAATACCATGTCTCTAATTAATTCAGCTGGAAGTCTGTTGCGGGGCCCTCTTGAAAAATAAATATTATCAGGATCTAATGCCAACTTATCATCAGTGGATTTTACTGATTGTCGATAGGTAGCTGATGTAACGATCTGTTTTACCAATCGCTTAATATTCCATCCATTTTCCATAAAATCAACTGCTAACCAATCCAATAATTCGGGATGTGTTGGCAATTCACCCTGCATACCAAAATCACCTGTGGTTTTTACAATGCCTTTCCCAAAAAATTCTTGCCATATTAAATTCACAAATACTCTGGCAGTTAATGGATTTTTTGGATTGGTCGTCCATTTGGCCAAACCCAACCGATTGGGTTCAAATTGTTTTGTATCAAATTTCATCACGGCAGGAACTGCGGATGGCATGAGTGGTTGGCCGATGGGTTGATCATATACGCCTCTGTTCAGCAGATAGGTTTTACGCACTGTATCTTCGGCCATTACTGACACTGTCAATAGACTGGTATCTTGTTGATTGATGAATGTCAAAAATTGCTGTATCTCTTTTTTTGTTAAGGTCAATATTGGATACTTAGCAGGTTTTGAAATACTTACATCTCCTTCATATCCTTTCTCTTTTGTATTATTAAAGAACGCGAGAAAAGCATAATAATCTTTTTGAGAAAAAGGATCATACTTATGGTCATGGCATTGTGCACATTCTAATGTAATGGCTTGTATGCCTTTGGTAAAGGTTTTGGTTTTATCAAATAGATACTCCATGCGGTACTCCTCTGGAATAACTCCACCCTCTTCGGTGTATTTATGATTTCTAAAAAATGCCGTTGCTAAAATCTGTTCCTTATTGGCATTGGGCAACATATCACCCGCAATTTGCCAAGTAATAAATTGGTCATAAGGCATGTTCCGATTCAAAGCGTGAATCACCCAATCTCTCCATGGCCATTGTGTTCTAATATTATCATCTTGGTATCCATAACTATCCGCATATCGCGCAATGTCTAACCAAGGCACGGCCATCTTCTCGCCATATTGAGGCGTGGCAAGCAGCATATCCACCATTTTTTCATACGCATTGGGTGTGGCATCATTTACAAATTGATCCATCATCAACAATGTTGGAGGGAGCCCAGTCAAATCAAATGAAACGCGTTTCAATAAGCGTTCTTTATCTGCTTCTTCATTAGGGGTAAGTCCTTTCTTTTCCAATGTTGCCCCTACAAAATAATCAATGGGATTTTTAGCCCAATCTTTTTGCTTGATGATTGGCAAGGCTTTTTTTACTGGCGGAATAAAAGCCCAATGGGTTTCATACTTTGCCCCCTGCTCTATCCATTTTTTAAATAACGCAATCTCTTGTTCAGATAAAGCACCTAAATGCGACTCTGGAGAAGGCATCATATAGGCGGTATCTTTTGAACTAATGCGTTTAAATAATTCAGATTGTGCTGGTTTACCAGGAACAATTGCATATGCGCCTTTGGTTTCTTTAAGCGGCGCATAAGCATATTCAGCAATGTCTAATCTTAATTGAGCTGCTCTTTTATTGGCATCTGGGCCATGACAGGAAAAACATTTATCAGATAATATGGGTCTGATATCAAAATTATATGACACCAAATCGGGTAATTGGTTTTGCTTGGCTGTGTCAAATTGATTACAAGCAATGAATCCAATAATTAATCCAACAAAAAGAGAAACGACAAGAACTGTTTTTTTCATAATGGCTTAATCTGCTTTGAAATTATAAAAAAAACATGGTTTTAAAACAAGGATTCTTTTTGATAAGTTATATTTATTCAATGAAAGCATCTCTTTTGATTGTTGGTCTTTTTCTAATGCAATATTTGCAGGCGCAACCTCAAGTGATGGTATTGGGCACAACGCAGGATGCTGGGTCTCCGCAAATCGGGTGCACTAAGGAATGCTGTAAAACCCTCTTTGCAAAGCCCGATTTAAATCGGCAAGTGGTTGCATTAGGCGTTTTTGATCCCACCACATCATCCAGTTACTTATTTGAAGCAACGCCCCATATTACACAGCAGTTGCGTTTTTTTAAAGATCAATATGGCTATTCAGAAGATTTGCCTAAAGCTGTATTTATTACACATGCGCATATTGGGCATTACACAGGATTAATGTTTTTTGGCAAAGAGGCACTCAATGCCAAAAACCTACTGGTGTATGCGATGCCAAAAATGAACCATTTTCTTCAGCAAAATGGACCTTGGAATCAATTAGTGAAACAGCAGAACATATTAATTCAACCACTAGTCAATCAAGAACCAATCACTTTAAACGAGGCTCTATCTGTGACACCCATTCTAGTTCCACATAGAGATGAATATTCTGAAACGGTTGGCTTTATCATCAAAGGCCCCTCCAAACAATTATTGTTTATTCCGGATATTGACAAATGGGAAAAATGGCCTCAAAATATTAACAGCTTAATTGAAAGGGTTGATTATGCCTTGATAGATGCCACTTTTTTTGATGCTGCAGAAATCAATCATCGTCCCATCAGTGAAATCCCACATCCTTTCGTAATTGAAAGTATGGATCGGTTTAAATTGATGTTGCCAAAAGACAAACAAAAAATACATTTTATTCATTTCAATCATACCAATCCATTATTGAATGCCCATAGCGAAGCCACTAAACAGGTAGTCAAAGCTGGATTTAATGTGGCCTATCGTGGGCAGCGCTTTACGTTATAATTCCTTTTTTCATAAATAGGTTTTCCCGATTGCTAGCTCTAAGTCCAGCTAAAAAGGGATTCTTTGCATAAAATATATATTATGCAAAGCTTATTAAAAGAACAAACAGCAGAAAAACACAGAATTGCGGAGAGAAAACCCTTTAACATGCGGATGTTTAAGGGTGAACTAAATCAACAAGCTTACTTGCATTACCTTGAACAACAATTGGCGATATTTAGTGCACTTGAACAATATCCACTGCCGCATTCAAGCTTAAACAGAACCCCATCCATTCTTCAAGACATTCATGAATTAGAAGCAAATGGTGCTGTTAAAAAAGGGGAATTACCTGCTACAACCACTTATAAAAATTATTTAAACAGTTTAACTGCATCTGAGCGATTGCCCCATGTTTATTTGCATTATTTGGCCATTGCATACGGTGGACAAATCATGAAAACAAAAGTACCTTCAAAAGGTCATTTTTATGACTTCAACAACTTTGAAGCCTGCATTGTATCTATCAGACAAATACAAAAAGACAGCTGGGTAAATGAAGTGAACAAAGGATATGATGCCATCATTGATATTTTTGATGCACTTGAAGCAACCCTATTGGAAACAACAAAAATTATTGAACATGCTTAACTGGTTACAAGATATTGGCATTATCGGATTTTGGTTTTTCTTTATTAAAGGCATGCTTTGGTTGGTGGTATTTGCATTATTGTATGCAGGCATCATTAACAAAGCAACTTTTGAAAAAATTAAATCAAAAATGAGGTTTTACAAAAAATCAAAAGCCTAACCTCCCCAAGACACATTAAATTAAAATAACATGAATTAAAAGGGTTAAAAAGAAGCGATACCCAAGTATGATCATGCCATGATTATTGCTTATATTACTAGGGCTATTTTCATTTTTTAACGCTTTCAATTCATGTTATGCAACTTGTTATTTCCAATCTCTCAAAAAGATATCCCAATGGCGTACAAGCACTCAATAATGTAAGTTTTACTATTAAAGAGGGCATGTTTGGCCTTTTAGGTCCAAATGGAGCAGGTAAATCTTCATTAATGCGGACCATTTCAACCCTGCAAGAAGCAGACAGTGGCAGTATCTTTTTAGACGATTTAGATGTATTGAAAGAAAAAGAAACCGTAAGAAAAATCTTAGGTTATCTCCCCCAAGATTTTGGTGTATATCCAAAAATTAGTTCAGAACAAATGCTGGACCATATTGCCTGCTTGAAAGGCATTAGCAATGCTAAAGAACGCAAAGAAACGGTTGACAACTTATTAAATAGAGTAAACCTTTACAACGATCGCAAAAAAAACTTAGGCACTTACTCCGGTGGTATGAAACAACGATTTGGTATTGCCCAAGCCCTATTAGGCAATCCGAAATTAATCATCGTAGATGAACCTACCGCTGGTTTAGATCCCGCAGAAAGAAATCGATTTTACAACTTACTGAGTGAAATTGGGCACAATACCATTGTAATCTTATCTACACATATTGTAGAAGATGTAAGAACCCTATGCAATGATTTCGCCATTATTTGTAAGGGCGAATTGTTAAGACATGATCAACCAGATGATGCAGTGCATGAATTAGAAGGAAAGATTTTCACGAGATCTGCTGACAAAGCAATGGTACAGTCGTTTAAAGAGCAATATCAAGTGATCAGTGTACAAATGAAAAGTGGCAGTTTAAGTGTTCGCATCTTCAGTGAATCAGATCCAGGCAATGAATTTAAACCTACTGCACCAGCATTAGAAGATGTGTACTTTCACCAGATTGCTTCACGCATGGATATGGCCACCATTTAATCTAACTCAAAATCAACAAATATGTTTTGGCAAATATTTAAATTTGAGTTGGCATACCGTTCAAAACGACCAGCTTCATATATCTACTTTTTTATTTTCTTTTTACTTGGGTTTATTTCTATTGCAACCGGCGCTTCTCCAGCTTCAGAAAAAGTCTTTCACAATGCCCCTTGGACAATTGCAGATGGCACCATCACTTTTAGTTTACTCATGATGCTTGTTTGCTCCGCCATTATGGGTGTTCCACTCTATAGAGATATAGAACACCAGACCAGACAACTCATGTTTAGTTACCCGATTACAAAGGCTGGCTATTTTTGGGGAAGATTTTTGGGCTCTTTTTTCTATGTACTCATTATTGGTACGGCATTTAACTGGGGCTGTTATTTGGGTGCTTATTTAGGACCAATTATGGGACAGGTACCAGCAGAAAGAATTGGTGAATATGGCTGGTGGAATTATTTGAAGCCTGCCTTTCTATATGGCTTTAGTAATTTATTTATCTCCGCATCCATCTTCTTTGCACTGGTGGCTGTTACAAGAAATGTCAAAGTGGTTTATAGTGCAAGTATTCTCTTGTTAATTGGGTATTTCCTTGCCAATTTTCTGGTAAGAGATTTAGAAAAAAGAGATTTGGTTAAATTATTAGATCCTTTTCTGATTAATACATTTCAGTTAGAAACAAGGTACCTGACCCCTTATGAGAAAAATAATTTAAGTCTTCCCTTTACAAAAGTCTTCCTAATTAATCGATTAATCTGGATGGGCATTTCAATCGCCATCACTTGTATAGCATACTGGCGATTTAGTTTTACAGCCTTCTTAAATGCAGAAACCACCAAGATTAGTAAAAAATCTGGCGCTAATGAAACTGCGCCAATTAATCAGCCACTTAAATCTGTTCATCAAGACTTTTCAAAAAGTCATACCAGAAGAATTTGGTGGAGACTTACTAAAATTGAGTTTTTCAATATTATCAGAGACAATTATTTCAAAGCCATTTTAATGGGTGGGTTGATATTTTTAATCCTTGATTTTTGGATTGGCAATTTAACCTACAGTGTATCCGATAGGCCTTTGACCATTTTTTTAATGGATTACAAAAGCTATGATTATACGCTCTTTATTTTCATCATTTTACTCTTTTATTCAGGAGAAGCCATACATAGAGAAAAAACAACCAGATACAATATCCTCAACGATGCGATGCCAGTATCCAATGTGGTGTTTTTGTTCTCGAAGTTTTGCAGTATGGTAGGCATTGCCTTTATTTTAGTAACCATTCCAATGGTTGTTGGCGTTATCATACAATTATTGAAAGGACATACTGATTTTAATTGGTCAGTTTATTTCATTGAATTGTATGTTTTAACACTCCCTGGATTTATTCAAATGATTCTCTTGTCATTTGCAGTCCATTTGTTAGTTAATAACAAATTTGGTGGACATGGGGTATCCTTGATTATTTGGGTTTGCTTGTTTTTATTGCGGTCTTTTGGCCGAATGGATTATAATCTCTTCTTCTATTTCTACACACCAAATTATCGTTGGAGTGATATGAATGGCATTGGCCACTTTTTAGCCCCACAATTATGGTTTAATTTTTATTGGTTGAGTTTGGGCTGCTTGTTAACAGTCATTGCTTATTTATTTTATCAACGTGGGATTGTTGGTGGATTTAAGGAAAAATGGCGTGTGGCTACCAGTAGATTTAGTGGTATGTCCAGATTATTGACGGTATTCTTTTTTATATGTTGGATTGGTTCTGGCGCGTTTATCTATTACAATGTCAGCTATTTGAATACCTATGTGAGCGATTCAAAATCTAAAAGTAATCTAGCAGCTTATGAGAAAACCTTGAAGAAATATGAAAATACCTTACAACCTAAAGTAACACAGGTCTTAATGTTTGCAGATATTTTCCCTGATGAAAGAAAAGTAAATATCTATGCCAAATTATCTATTAAAAACAAAAATATGTCGGCAATAGATTCTTTGCATCTATTAGCTGAAGCAAATGTGCAATACAAGATTCTGTACAATGGCAAACCGCTGACATACAAATCTCCATTGATATTTAACTATGGGGGATTCAACTTTTTAAAAGAAGGTAGAGACACCGCTAATTATAGAGTATACGGTCTTCCATCCCCCATGCTCCCTGGAGACACAGCCTTACTTGAAGTGTATTCAGTGATTGAAAACAAAGGCTTCCCGAATAGTGGATTATCCAGAGAAATCATTCAAAATGGTACATTTTATTCTGGAGGCATTCCGTCATTTGGCTATGACGCCAATAGAGAAATGAACAGTGACGAAGACAGAAAAAAATACAAATTGCCCAAAAAAGAAGATGAACTACCAGACCAAAATGATCCAAAAGGAATGGCTACCATGTTGTTTAATGACGATGCTGATTTGATTCATTTTGAAGCAACGGTAAGTACATCCAAAGATCAAATTGCCATTGCACCTGGTTATTTACAAAAAACATGGGAGACCAATGGTAGAAAGTATTTTCAATACATTCAAGATACCCCAATAGATTATTTTTTAAGTATCCTGTCCGCAAAGTATGATGTATTAAAGGATTCAGTGACAATATATAATGGCAATAAAATAAACATTGAAATATTTCATGACCCCAAACACAAATACAATTTAGACAGATTTAAAGCGGCGTATAAGGATGGACTAGAATACTTTTCAAAAAGCTATGGTGATTTTCAGTTCAAACAAATGCGATTGATGGAATTCCCTCGCTATGCAGGATTTGCCCAAAGCTTTCCTAACACTGTTCCATTTGCTGAAAGTTTTGGTTGGGTAGCAGATTTTAGTGACCCCAATTCTTTTGATTACGTGTATTATGTTACTGCACATGAATTGGCCCATCAGTGGTGGGGACATCAGGTAGTGCCTAATAAAACCAAGGGGGCTAATTTAATTTCAGAATCATTAGCCGAGTATACAGCATTAATCTTAACTGAAAAAAAGTATGGCAAAGACAATATGAAACGATTCTTAAAAGACGAATTAGATGGTTACTTAGCTGGGAGAGCCAACGAATCTAAAAAAGAGAACACATTCATCAATTGTAATCGCTCATACCAATGGTATCAAAAAGGCAGTTTGATTTTATACGGATTGCAAGATTTAATTGGTGTAGATCAATTGAATAAAGCACTCCATGAATTCAGAGATAGTTTTGCACTAAGAGACAAGCCGCCCTTTGCAGGAAGCAATGATTTATATGCATTCATTGACAAATACACCCCTGATTCAGTCAAGTATTACTTAGTTGATACTTGGAAAAAAATCACGCTTTACGACAACAAAGCCGTCAGTGCAAAATCAAAAAATGTAGGCAAGGATTTGTATGATATTACCATACAAATCAATACCAACAAATACTATGCAGACAGTGCAGGTAAAGAAACGGTAACCAAAATGAATGACTATATAGACATTGGCGTATTTGCTGCTGAATCTTTAGATAAAAATGGCAGAAAAAAAGTGAACCCACTCTTTTTACAGAAATACAAACTCACACCAGGACAAAAAAGCATTACAGTTCGGGTTAAAGGCAAACCTGTAAAAGCTGGCATTGACCCTTATAATAAATTAATTGATATAATCCCAGATGACAATACGGTGGATATTGAATAATCCAAATGTTAAGCTGAAAGGATTTTACTGAGGCAAATCTGTAATTGCTTTCTCCACGGCTTCATTGCTACGCCAAAAACCGTAGCAATGGACGCTGTGTCCATTACCGAATAGCCGGGTCTTTTAGCTGGCGTTGGAAAGGCTGTTGAAGGAATTGGCAATACTTTACAATCTAGTTTAGCCTCTGCTTGAATGGCTTGTGCAAATTGGAACCAGGTAATGTCACCAACATTACTGTAATGAAAAATACCCGCTGCATGATTGCCTTTGCGATGACTCTCAACAATATGCATGATGGCTTCAGCTAAATCTGCAGCATATGTAGGGCAGCCTTGTTGATCATTGACTACACTAATTTCTGATCGATCCTTCATTAAGCGTAACATGGTTTTCACAAAATTATGACCGTGTGTGCTGTATACCCATGATGTTCTTATGATGACCGTAGAAGGATTATTTCGGATGGCCAACTGTTCTCCCATTGCTTTAGTAGCACCATAGAAATTTACTGGATCGGTTGGTGTATCGGTTTTGTATGGGGAAGTGCCATTCCCGTTAAATACATAATCAGTAGAGATGGTAATCAGTTTACAATCAAATTCATTGCAACAAGTAGCAATGTCGCCTACCACGGTTGCGTTAATTGCCATTGCTGCATCTCGCTCGGTTTCTGCTTTATCTACTGCAGTGTATGCAGCACAATTGATAAAATACTGAGGCTTGATTGAAGCAAAAAAAGGATGAATACTACTTGAATCAGACAAATCCAATTGGGTCCGATCTGTAAAGATAAATTGGTATTGGTGCTCAAAAAAAGCAGCCAATTGTTGCAGTTCCCATCCGAGTTGACCATTCTTACCAGTGACTACAACAATTGGCTTCATAAAATTGACTGTCAGATTATTTTCCTGAATAAAATTCTTTGGGTTGTTTAGACCATTCTTCTTTCGGCAAAGATTTAAAATACTCATAGGTTGTCTTCAAACCTTCAGCACGATCTACTTTAGGTTCCCAACATAAAATAGATTTGGCTTTAGAGATATCTGGTTTGCGCTGTTTTGGATCATCCACGGGCAGTTCTTTGTAAACTATTTTCACAGAAGATCCAGTAAGTTTTAATACTTCTTCAGCAAAATCTTTTAACGTGATTTCATGTGGATTACCAATATTCACAGGCATGGTATAATCGCTCATTAACAAACGATAAATGCCTTCAATTAAATCATCTACATAACAGAAAGAGCGTGTTTGACTTCCGTCACCAAACACTGTAAGGTCTTCACCTCTTAAAGCTTGTCCAATGAATGCTGGCAAAGCACGACCATCGTTCAAACGCATTCTAGGCCCATAGGTATTGAAGATTCGAACGATGCGGGTTTCTACCCCATGGAAAGTATAGTATGCTCTGGTGATGGATTCCATGAAACGTTTTGCTTCATCATACACCCCTCTAGGACCAACCGGATTTACATTACCCCAGTACTCCTCTGTTTGTGGATGCACCATCGGGTCACCGTACACTTCACTGGTAGATGCCACCAACATTCTTGCCCCTTTGGCCTTTGCCAACCCTAAACAATTATGGGTACCCAATGCGCCTACTTTCAAGGTTTGAATGGGGATTTTCAAATAATCAATGGGGCTTGCTGGTGAAGCAAAATGCAAAATATAATCTATAGGTCCTGGTACATGAATGAATTTAGACACATCATGGTGATAGAATTCAAAATCTTCCAATTTAAATAAATGGTCAATATTGCGGAGGTCTCCAGTAATAAGGTTGTCCATACCAATTACATGATACCCTTCTTTTATAAAACGATCACATAAATGCGAGCCCAAAAATCCGGCTGCGCCGGTAATTAATACGCGTTTTTTTGACATAATGATTTGTTTAGTGGCGTCCAATGCTTTCGTAATGATAGCCCATATCAGTAATATATTTTACTTCAAATAAGTTTCTTCCATCAAAAATGGCCTTGCCTTTTAACAAGCTATCAATTACTTCAAAATCAGGGGTTCTGAATTCACTCCATTCTGTTGCAATGACCAACGCATCTGCATTTTTTAAAGCCCCGTATTGGCTATCAGCGTACTTAATTTTATCGCCAATGGTATTTTTAACATTGGGCATTGCTTCAGGATCATAAGCGGTAACAGTAGCGCCAGCAGCAGTTAATGCATCAATTAAATACAAAGCAGGGGCTTCTCTAATATCGTCTGTATTGGGTTTAAATGCAAGCCCCCATAATGCAAAGTGTTTGCCAGTTAAATTACCATTGAAGTATTTTTCAATCTTAGGAATCAAATGCAATTTTTGCGCTTCATTCACTTCTTCAACGGCTTTCAATATTTTAAAATCATAATTTACTTCTTCAGAAGACATGATCAACGCTTGCACATCTTTAGGAAAGCAGCTCCCGCCATAACCAATACCTGGGAATAAAAATCGCTTTCCAATTCTATCATCAGAACCAATTCCTCTTCTGACCATGTCTACATCAGCACCCACTTTTTCACAAAGCTGTGCAATCTCATTCATGAATGAAATCTTGGTTGCCAAGAAAGAGTTGGCTGCGTATTTAGTTAATTCAGCAGATTTTTCATCCATAAAAATCACCGGGTTACCCTGACGAACAAATGGACCATATAAATCAGACATTAATTTTTTAGCACGCTCAGAACGTGTGCCAACAACTACACGATCAGGTTTCATAAAGTCATCTACCGCTACTCCCTCTCTTAAAAATTCAGGGTTACTAACCACATCAAATTCACCTTTATAATTTTCAGCTACTGCCGCATGTACTTTTTCTGCGGTACCAACTGGTACTGTGCTTTTATCAACCAAGACTTTATAATCAGTCATGATTTTGCCGAGATCTTTGGCAACACCTAACACATAGCGTAAATCTGCTGCACCGCCTTCACCTGGAGGCGTAGGCAATGCCAAGAATACAATTTCAGCATCTTTAACACCCTCCGCTAAATTAGTCGTGAAAGTTAAACGCCCTTCTCTGAGATTCCTTAGAAAGATTTTTTCAAGCCCGGGTTCATAAATGGTGATTTCACCTTTAGACAGTTTGTCAACTTTTCGTTGGTCAATGTCTATACAAGTCACTTTATTTCCTGTTTCAGAAAAACAAGTACCTGTTACCAGACCAACATAACCTGTTCCGACTACTGCAATTTTCATATGGATTATTTATTTAAAAAGTTTAAGACATTCAAACAGATGTAATTTAACTGTTCTTTATTCATTTCTGTATGAATTGGAAGAGAAATTACGGAATTTGTCAATTCATCAGTAATGGGAAGGACCATTTCTTTCAAACCAAAAGCCGCGAACATATCTTGGCGATGCCCTGGCACTGGATAATAAATCATTGAGGGGATCTGATGCGCTGCCAAATAAGCCACCAATTCATCTCTGTTCACCCCTTTCAATTGAAGGGTATATTGGTGGTAAACATGGGTACTGTATGATGCCACAAATGGAGTGATAACAGCTGGATGATTCGCAAAAGCATGGTTATAAAACGCCGCTACTTTTTGTCTGGCAGCATTGTATTCATCCAGCTTTTTCAATTTGATATTCAAAACAGCTGCTTGAATAGAATCTAATCTTGAATTACAACCCACTACTTCATGGTAATACCTTTTTTGTTGACCATGATTGGCAATCATTTTCATTTGATGCGCCAATTGGTCATCATTGGTAAAAATGGCCCCACCATCCCCATAAGCACCCAAATTCTTGGATGGATAAAAACTGGTTGCACCGATGGTTCCAATAGTACCCGTTTTCTTTGTTGTTCCGTCTGAGAACGTATAATCACAGCCGATGGCTTGTGCATTGTCTTCAATGACGTATAAATTGAATTCTTTAGCAATGGCCATGATTGCTTCCATCGGAGCCGCATGTCCATATAAATGAACTGGCACAATGGCTTTGGTTTTGGGCGTAATGGCTTTGCGAACAGATGCTGGATCGATGCAAAAAGTATGAGGGTCTACTTCTACAAATACGGGGGTTAATTTTAACAAAGCCACTACTTCCGTGGTAGCGATATAGGTAAACGAAGGTGTTATGACTTCATCCCCTGGCTCTAAACCCAAAGCCATCATAGCAATTTGAAGGGCATCGGTTCCATTGGCACAAGGAATGGTGTGTTTCACATTTAAATATTGTCCCAAAGACTGGGTAAACTGTTGCACCGCTTTACCATTAATATAAGCCGCAGAATCGAGTACATCATGAATGGCAGTATCCACTTCAGATTTTATGGCAAGGTATTGTGAATGGGTATCCACCATTTGAATAGGCCGCATATTGATTATTTAGGTGTAAAATTACTACAAAATCAACAACAAAGATTTGAGTGTACATTTGTGACTTTATGAAATGGGCCTACCTGATATTCATTCGGCTATATCCTTTAATAGCAAGGATATTGGCGCCAATCAACCCTAAAGCAGCGTTATGGGTAAATGGTAGAAAAGGATTATTGCAGCGAATCAAAGCCGATCAAATTAATCAAACCAAACCCATTATTTGGTTACATGCCGCTTCGTTGGGAGAATTTGAGCAAGGCCTCCCAGTTGCTGAGTTATTGAAACAACAATATCCAAGCTATGCGCTGATGGTAACATTCTTTTCTCCATCAGGCTATGAAGTCAAGAAAAACCATCCAATTGCAGATTATGTGTACTATTTGCCGATGGACAGTTATTCAAATGCGAAAGCATTTATTGGCATGACCAAACCCGTACTAGCCATTTTCATTAAATATGAGTTTTGGTATTTTTATTTGACTGAACTGCAAAAACAAGGTATCCCAACTTTATTGGTCTCTGGTATATTCAGATCGAACCAATTATTTTTTAAATGGTACGGCCAATTTTATCGACAACTATTACATCAATTCAATCATGTTTTTGTTCAAGATCCTTATTCAGCATCATTAATTGAACCAATCATTGGCAAAGACCCCATCAGTATATCTGGCGACACAAGGTTTGATAGAGTCCTTGAGATTGCAGCAAAACCTAAAAGACATGAACCAATAGAATGGTTTTCTGCGAATGAACTCATTGTTGTTGCAGGAAGTACCTGGTCAGAAGATGATCAAGTTTTGCAACATTATGCAAAACAAGCCAAGGGCATTAAATGGATCATTGCCCCGCATCAAATTTCATCAGAACGTTTGGCTGAATGTTTACAAAGATATCCAGCTGCTTTATTGTTAACTGATTTTGAAAAAGCAAGCGGTATTGAACAAGCCAACACACAAACCATTGTGATCAATAATATTGGCATGTTGAGTAGCTTGTATCAATATGCCAGTATTGCTTTTATCGGGGGTGGTTTTACCAATGAAGGCATTCATAATATTTTAGAAGCCGCAGTTTATGGGAAGCCTGTTGTATTTGGGCCTGTCTATGACAAATATTTAGAAGCAATAGAGATGGTAGAAATAGGGGCAGCCTTAAGTGTTGAAACTGCGTTAGACTTAGAAACTACTTTCAAGGAATTGATAGAGGATTCAGTAAAAAGAATTGAGATTGGCCATTTAGGTGCCAACTATGTAAAGGAGAAATCAGGCGCATCTGTGAAAGTGTTGTCCTTTATTCAGGCAAACCGTCTCTTAACCAATTGATCAAACAATTGTACAGTTGGATTATCATCTGACCAGCTCAACTTTACTTTTAGTTCGCGCTGAATCCAGTATTGCGCTTCAGGGAAAATGTTGAATCCGTTGATGGTTTTAATGCTGCGCTCGTACATATTCTCATCACCTCTGAACAAATGATTGATAAACAAATAACGGTCGTTAATGCTAATGGCTTTTTTTAAATCTCTGACTGGTGTATCATCCAGCATGGTAGCAACTTCAACTGCATATTCCTTTAAATGTTCATTCATTTCAGGCACGTCGGTCATGAGTAGTTCATTCACTTCTTTAACAGCAAAATCTGTATTTGTAGTGGTTCTAGGCTGATGTACCAAAGTAGGTATCTCCACAATATCATTGAACAAAAATTCGGGCGCCGCCTCCTTTTTAACAGGTGGTTTGGGTGTATTGACCACAAACTTTGGCATGTCAAGTGGAGCAGTTACGGCTATTTGTGGCATCACTACTGACACTTTTGTGGAACAAGGTATGGCTGGCTTTAGCATTTGCAATTCGGCCAATAATAACTGGGCAGTTAATGCCAATTTATCCGCATCTTCTTGCAGATTAAACTGTTCTTGCAATTTATTGATTAAAGTGCCTACTCTTTCCATAGGAAACAATACTTTTGGGGTTGACCAAAGGAGCAATCATTTGGACTAAAACGAATAATCAGCTATTTTATTGTTACATGTTTATAGAACCAAATTTATCAGGAGAAAGAAGGGGCTGGATTGAAGTCATCTGTGGCAGCATGTTCAGCGGGAAAACAGAAGAGCTAATCAGAAGACTTAAACGCGCAAAAATTGCCAATTTAAAAGTTGAAATTTTTAAACCGGCAGTAGACAAGCGTTACGACGATAATGATGTGGTCAGTCACGATGCGAATATCATTCCTTCTACACCGATTGACAATTCACAAACCATTTTACTAATGGCCCAAGACGTGGATGTTGTAGGCATTGATGAAGCACAGTTTTTTGATGCTGAAATTGTAAACGTTTGTGAGCAATTAGCCCTTAGGGGGGTTAGAGTGATTGTAGCTGGCTTGGATATGGATTACCAAGGTAAACCTTTTGGACAGATGCCCAACTTATTGGCAATAGCAGATTTCATCACCAAATTACACGCAATTTGTATGAAATGCGGCAATATTGCCAATATCTCATATAGAAAAACCAGTGAAGGCGGACAGGTATTATTGGGTGAAAAAGAAACCTACGAGCCCCGTTGTAGAAAATGTTTTCATGAATAGCAGTCAGCAAATATTAACCTTAATTAAAAAAGACATATTGCTGGAAATAAGGCAGCAATACAGCTTTTATGGCGTGCTGTTGTATATAGCATCAACCAGTTTTGTGGTATATCTTACCATGGGTCAACCCGAAGAAAAAGTGTGGAACGGGCTTTTTTGGGTCATCCAACTATTTGTTTGTATCAATGCCGTTGCCAAAAGTTTTTTACAAGAGAACAAAGGCAGGATGCTGTATTATTATTCCATTGCCTCCCCCACTTACTTCGTATTGTCAAAACTGATTTTTAACGCCCTGCTCATGTTATTGATGACAGGCTTAAGCATTGCAGTATTTAGTTTGTTGTTGGGTAACCCTGCCGTTCGTCTGGGCGAATTTATTTTAATCAGTTTACTGGGCGGGGTCAGTTTAAGTTTGGTCTTCACCTTTCTTGCAGCCATCGCAGCAAAAGCACAGCAACAGGCTGCTATGATGGCGATCATGGGTTTCCCAATCATCATACCGCAATTATTACTACTGACAAAAGTATCAGCCGCTGCATTCACTTCTGCTATTCAAAATGGTTGGTGGCAAATGGTTGGTTTACTTGCAGGCCTAGACATAATGGTCATAGCTTTAGCAGTTATCTTATTTCCGTTTTTATGGAAAGATTAAAACCGCAAGTGTCTTACTGTAAGACCATTATTGATTAATTGCTTTAAAGAATCAATGCCAATTTTCAAATGCTTGTCAACGAATTGAGCAGTTACTTTGGAATCACTGGCTTCTGTTTTTATCCCTTCTGGAATCATCGGTTGATCACTTACCAATAGCAATGCACCTGTAGGAATTTTGTTATAAAACCCAACAGTGAAAATGGTAGCAGTTTCCATATCAATGGCATATGCCCTTACTTTTTGTAGATACTCCTTGAAAGCTTCATCGTGTTCCCATACTCTTCTGTTGGTGGTATAAACAGTACCAGTCCAATAATCCACTTCATAATCTCGTATGGTGGTTGAAATGGCTTTTTGCAAAGCGAAAGCCGGCATGGCGGGCACTTCTGGCGGAAAATAATCATTGGATGTACCCTCTCCTCTGATGGCGGCAATGGGCAAGATTAAGTCACCTAATTTATTCCTTCTTTTGAGCCCACCACATTTACCCAAGAATAAAACCGCTTCTGGCTCAATGGCGGTCAACAAATCCATGATGGTGGCAGCCCCTGGACTTCCCATGCCAAAATTGATGATGGTAATGCCGTCTGCGGTAGCACATTGCATCGGACGGTCTAATCCCACCACAGGAACATTGTTCCATTCTGCAAACATTTTTACATAATTACTAAAATTGGTCAACAAAATATATTTACCAAAATTTTCTAAAGTTTCACCTGTATAGCGAGGCAACCAATTGTTCACAATTTCTTCTCTAGATTTCATATGCAATAGTTTAACTTGTAAATATACAAATTAGTCCTCATTTTTACAGCCAGCATTTGCAAAACCATGACCATTCAGTTTCCTGAATTTGAACCCAAACTACAATCCAATGACGGCACGCCGCAAATATGGTGCCTTGTCAGACGAAAATGGGTAGCATTTACCAAGGAAGAGTGGGTACGGCAAAATTGGCTAAATTATTTAATGAAGGTTTTACATTATCCCCCTTCATTAATGGCGGTTGAAAAAGAAATCCGATTAGGGGAACTAAAAAAACGCATGGATATTTTGGTCTATCAAAACAGCCAACCATTCATTTTAATTGAATGTAAGGAACAAGACACGCCTTTATCTGAGCAAACCATTCAGCAAATTCTTTCTTATCAGACAGTTGTTCAATCGGGTATTTTAGTGATCAGCAATGGACATGATACAAAGGCATTTAGTATTCAGGATCAACGCAGCAAAGCATTAGATTGCTTACCCTTTTTTCAATAAAAAACCCGGTGCAAATGCAGCCGGGTTATATCAAAAAAAATTGACTCTAGATTAAGGGAAAATACCTAATTCAGTATAAGAAGTGCCCACTTTGTTAATGGCACAAACATATGCTGCAGTTCGCATATCAGGGATTTCAGGATTGTCTTTCCAGATTGCCATGATTTCACGGGTTGCTGCAATCATTGATTCTTCTAACCCACTGTGAACCAAGTCTACTTCTTCCGGTCCATGTAAAATAAAATTACGTTCTGCATCACTGACTTTCTTACCAGTCAACTCTTCCATTTGAGTCAAAATATGGGTATTCAAATTTTCAGTGAAACGCTTTTCCATTCTACCATAACGCACATGGCTTAAGTTTTTCAACCACTCAAAATAAGATACGGTCACCCCACCTGCATTCAAGTACATATCTGGCACAACTAGTACACCTTTTTTAGCAAAAACCTCATCTGCTTCTGGTGTTAAAGGACCATTTGCTGCTTCCCCAATGATTTTGGCTTTCACGCGTTCAGCATTGTTGCCGTTGATCACGTTTTCCAATGCTGCAGGAATTAAAATATCACATGCAATCTCTAAAGCATCGGTACTCTTTTCAATATTGGTTGCACCTGGGAAATTTAAAATGGATCCTGTTGCTTTTCTATGTTGAAATACAGCTTCTTCGTTTAATCCTTCTGCATTATAAATTGCCCCTTCGTATTCAGCAATGGCAATGACTTTAGAGCCATGCTCACGGAAAAATTTAGCGCTATGGTAGCCCACATTACCTAATCCTTGAACAATCACTGTTTTGCCTTCAACGCCAACAGATAAGCCTAATTT
>JAIXYL010000102.1 GCA_027490265.1 Sediminibacterium sp. | reverse complement strand
GAAAATGCGGAATGGTTGTTGCCAATTGATTCGCATCAAATCCATTCAGACGAGCAGTAAACTGACCAAACTGGAATGCTGCTTCAAAAGCTTGTTCAGGAGATGCAACCACATCAATGGTATGGCTGTTCTCAATGAAAGGGAATAACCGGTAGTACACCTGATTGGGCATTTCCACCAAATCCTGACCTTCTAAATTTTTCAAAGGAACCGGTAACAGATAGTTGGGGTGATACTGTTTTAAATAGTTGTCAATCGCAGCAATATTCTGGTGAATTAATGCAGGATTTTTAAATACTTGCGCATTCACTTGCTGCAAAATAAAATGACCTACAGAAGCACTAACCCGATAGGTATGGTTGATAATGCCACTAGTAATTGGCATTATTGTGGCGTTTAAAGGCAAGCCATAGGCTTGTAACAACTGCTCCATTAAAACTGATCATTAAGGGCAAAGACAGGTTGTCGGTACATCCATTGACCACCAGTAAAATCAGGAAACTCAACCGTTTGATTACCCAATTCAATGGATTGTTCACTCAAAGGGGTAATGGCACTCCAAGCAGCAGCATCGTATACATCCATTGGCGTAGGTACTTGATTTTTGATGGACTCAACAAATGCATGAATCACAAAAAAGTCCATACCCCCATGACCTGCACCAGCCGTGTCTTTACTCCAGCGCACCCATAATGGATGATCGTATTTATCAAACCATTCTTTTTGAGATTCCCATTGATGTGGTTTAGCCGATTTACCTTCTATATAAACCGACTTATTTAAATCCATCCAAATGCCTTCAGTGCCTTGAACCCTAAATCCTAAAGAGTAAGGCCTTGGCAAATTGGTATCGTGTTGCAATAAAATTGTTTCACCATTACTGCAATCAATAGACGTGGTAACCACATCACCTAATTTAAATTTAACTTTTGCATTGGGGTGTTGTTCACCACCCTTCTTTACCACATAATTGTGTAAGCCCTTGGCTTTTGAAGAAAAAGAACACAAAGACATGAATCGGTTACCCCGATTGATATTGATATAATGCGCAATTGGTCCTATGCCATGTGTGGGATATAAATCACCATCTCTGTATACCGAATGCGTTGTTCGCCAGGCAGCTTCAGAAAATCCTTTCTCGCCAAATTCAACGCCGCCACCATAAGGCCGAATGCCATCATTAAATTTCACTTCGCGCAAATCGTGCTGATACCCCCCTTGTAAGTGAATCAATTCTCCAAATACCCCTTGACGAACCATATTCAATGCGGCCATTACATCTCTTCGATAACATACATTTTCAAGCATCATGACTTGTCCTTTGTATTGCTCAGCCGCTTTTACCACATCCCAATGATCCTGCAATGTGATGCCTAAAATCACTTCTGTACCAATGTATTTTACGCCAGCTTCTAAGGACCCAATAATCATTGGTTTATGCCATTCCCATGGTGTAGCAATCACCACCCCATCTGGCTTTTCTTTGACCACCATGTCTTTCCAAGCGTTTACATTACCTGTATACACTTTGGGCATTTTCTTACCAGATTTTTCAATCATCGCTTTGGCTGTAGACAACATTTTATCACTGATATCACAGATGGCAGTTAACTCAACATCTTCTCGGCGGAGCAACAGATCTAAATGATTTTGCCCCCTTAACCCTGTTCCAATTAATGCAATTTTCACTTTATTAGCAGTTGATTTAGCCAATAAAGGGTTGGCAGAAAGCAACATGGCTCCTGAAGCCATAGCAGTTGTTTGGAGGAAATGTTTTCGATTCATCTTTAAAATTTAGAAAAATGTACGATTATAAAATTCGCCAATTTGACGCCCTTGTTTTTGTCCATTTACAATTGCAGAACGATAATGTATACCGCCATACATTCTACTTAAACTTACTTCATTAGATGCAGCTTCTAAAGAAGTAAACGACCGTTTCATACCCAAATACTTAAGTTCAGTCGTGTCCGTAAATGCAGTATTAGCACCAAAGATCTTTTCTAAAACTGTGGCTGCTGCGGCTGATATCACACTATGACCACTTGTATATTCTGGAAATGGCGGTGTTTGTAAATAAGGATTCCATTCAGAAGAAATGAACTCTCTAATTACGGTCACAGGTCTTACCGTTCTACTAGTGAATTTTTCTTCCCATGTAGAAATAAATCCATCAAATATTGCTAATGATGTCAGGGCAAATGCTTGAGCGATGTCAATATCAGATTTGTTTGATTGTTTAGATAGAATCGCAATAATACCCATCCAATGACCAACTGGTGTTGTTTTTTTGGTAGCATAAGTTAAATGGCCTTTGTGTTCAGACACAAAGGCATTGTCATCCCAATATTTGGCAATGTCTTTTTGCGATTGGGTTAATTGTTGACTCATTTGATATAACTCCTGAACTTCTTGATAATAAGGACTATTAGGCTTCATATCAAAAGCTGGTGGACGAACAGGCTTAAACTGTGCAGCAGAATCCATTAAAAAAGGTTGGATTAATCGCCAATTAGGTTCAATGGCTTCTTCATAATCAGGCGGTGTTTGCTGCCATATACCTGTTTCTTTTAAAACACTAAACTTTGGCATCCCTCTTGTCAGCTTGTACCCATCATTTGCTGCTCGCTTCATAATAATGGCAGCTACAGTATTTGCCCATGCAATTGATTGGTCTTTTTGTTGCCCTGATAATCCATCAAATTGTTCAATCAATTTTTGTTGAGCCATTCGAATACTGTCTTTTGAAAAAACCAAAGACTCGGCCACTTTCATAAATGCCATAGCCGCTGAAAATGGATAATGAATATTTGTTTGATTCGATTGAATCGTCAAAGTATCAAAGCCTTTTAATTTAGGCAAGAGACTTTTATATGTTGCATTCATCGGTCTGAGTGCTTCATAAAAAGCCAAATTACTGTAAGCATACATCCTACCAGCAACAGGCGGATTATTGATATCGTATACAATGACATCCGTCAATTGTTGGACACAATTGTATTGCACCCCCTCGCCAGTTATGGTTTTGACTTGCTTTTGTTGACATCCATGTAACAATATCAACACAGCAAGAAATAGGCATTTACATTTGACTAACTGAAACATAACATCTAAGGATAAATGGTTCGTGATTTTATATTACCAGACTTATATAAATCAATCTGCTTTATATTAGGCTGTGAAATGGCGTAATGCACTGATTGAGATAAAAATCCATGCCCATTAGCATATTCTTCTTTTCGTTTTTGCCCATTTGTATAATGGTAAATGGCATGGGTTTCTTCTGAATGAATTTTATGTAGTTGTTGACCAGTTTGATTGGATTGAAACAACTTTAAAAAACTTCGGTTTTGACCCGCCACAAAACTCATTTTATTTTTCACAGCTATAGTAGCTAAAGAACGGCCGTTTGCTGGTGTGTAAAAACCACTTTGTGCAATAGACAATGGTTGAAGCTGTCCTTTGCCCTTGTTTAACAATACCAATCCATTAAGTGCATCTTGTTGTCCTAAATAGGGAGACATTGAAAAATCATTTCCTGTTAATACTAAATCTATCCAGCCGTCTGCATTGATATCTTTGGCAAGCATACCAAAAATTGGCGCTACTTGTGCTGCAGTTGGCAAAGCATGTATAACAAATTGAAACGCCCCTTTATTTTCGATCCAACAACTTTGCAAATAATTTACTTTAGCGATATAAGCATCTTTGAGTTGATCAACCGTAAACAATTGAGACATATCGGTTTTAGCATAGCTGGCATAATTGGGGAAACGCTCTTTCATCACACTCATTTCCTTAAGCAATATATCGCGACCTGCTACTGGAAATTCTTTTTTCACGCCGTCCTTATTGGCTTCTATCCAATGACTAAACACAACATCTAAGCTAAAATTATTATCAAAATCCTTGGCATAAACGCTAACAGGGAAAGCATCAGATGCTTGTAAATATCCATTACTACCAAAGTTTCCAGCAACATAATCCATATCGCCATCATTGTCTAAATCTGCTGGCACCAAACTATTCCACCAACCCTTGAAACTATCTAATGGTGTTTTCACTAATGTTAATTGTTGCCCATTATTTTTAAAGCAAGATATTGGGCCCCATTCTCTTGCTACCAATAAATCTTGTTTACCATCTGCATCTATATCAGTCCAGATGGCTGAGGTAACCAAGCCAAAATTGGTTAATGCTGGTGCAACTTTTTGGGTAACATCCGTAAATTCAATTTGACCATTTTTAGAGTCGTTGCGGTAAATAAAACTATTAGTGGGTAAAGGATACCTTCCTGGCACCACTCTACCACCAATGAATAAATCTAAATCCCCATCTAAATCAAAATCAGCAGCTGAAATAGCACTCTTGGTTGCTCTATTATTGGTAAACGAAGTGGTTAGTTCAGTAAAATTGCCCTTGCCATCGTTTACATAAAAATGATCCGAATAAGCTTTTGTTTGTGGTTGATTTTCGGCACCACCTGAAACAATGAATAAATCTAAATCCCCATCTTTATCTGCATCAATTAACATTATCCCAGCATCATCTTGTAGCTGTGGCTGATTATAGTTGGGCAAATTTTTTCGGATAAATTGCCCATTCGCCGTTTGCATAAACAGAGATGCATGAAAAGGCGATCCCCCACCAGACACAAAATCATCTAACCCGTCTCCATTTAAATCGCCTGATGCAATAGAAGGGCCATACTGGGTTAACTTATGCAGCAACATGCGTTGAATATCGAAATCAATAAAATCAACCTCTGAAAATCCATAATTGATTCCTGCAGCTTTAGTAATGTCTTGTAACAATGTAGTTGGCATTACTTTAATTGAAGCAGTTGGTGCTGCTGCACTTGAATACTCTAGTACGAGTTGTTGATTAACTGGCACACGTTGGCGAACCAATATTTTGCCATCTGGCCAAATCACCCGAATAGAATCAATGATGGTTGTATTGCCTAAACCAAAATGAATGGCAGATTCAACAGTGGATAAGTAGCCTCGGTAAGGCGAATATTCCATTACTTGGTGTTGCCCATTTGCATAAAGGTGTACAAAACTGCCTAAGGCTTGTTTATTTTGAATACTCCCATTCAAACGAATAGACAGATAATTAGGATGCTCGTCTTGCTGTTGTTGGGTATTTTCTAGAAGAGACGCTGGCATATTGGTGTTGTTCACTACCAAATCTAAATCACCATCATTGTCTAAATCAGCATATGCCATACCAGCAGAAAATGTGGGTGAAGTGATGCCCCATTCCTTCGACTGATCAATAAATTGAAGTTGCCCATTATTTTTAAAGACATAATTGGCAATTTTCACCTCAGGTAATTGTCGGAGTACTTCTTCCAGAGGTGCGTTAGCAACTGCATTTTGCCGATAAGCCATGAAATCCTTATCAGACATATCTTTCGGCAATCCATTACTGATGAATAAATCTCTCAAGCCATCATTGTCAACGTCAAACAACAAAGGTGCCCAGCTCCAATCAGTATGCGCTACACCACTGAAATAGGCAATCTCACTGAATGCAGGTCGATGAACAGAATCGTATCCATTTGGTAAAAAGCCTTGGTTTAGTTGTAAAGTATTCCGTGGATATTGGTACATAAAGCCGTACCGGTCACTGTTTTGAAATGTTTGATAACTAATATCAGAATGCATCATTTTTTGACGATAATGATCAGGAGGCATCATATCGGTTTCAATAATATCAGCTAGTCCATCATTGTTAATATCGGCGATATCATTGCCCATGGCATTTTTACTGGTATGCTTAAAATAGTTCGCTGATTGGTCTGTAAATGTGCCATTTTGATTATTGATATAAAGCACATTGTTAGATAAGTAATCAT
>JAIXYL010000020.1 GCA_027490265.1 Sediminibacterium sp. | reverse complement strand
TTTGTTGGGCCATGGCAGAAAAACTGCTCGTACAAATGGCCAATAACATGAATGTTCGCATAGCTGTATATTTCATGGTTGTTTAATTTAAATTTGAATAAAATAAGCACGAGTAGAATCTACCGGGCCTCTGTTTTGTTTGAAACGGTTATTGGTTTTGTTCATCTCTAGCTGCAGCTGTTTCAGAACAGTTAATTTATATTGATACAGATTAATCAATTGATCAAGTTGTTGATCTGTAAGGCCTTTTTTCTGGATGTCTTTTTTGATTTGCTTTTCCTCTTCCTCTAGTTGCGCAAGCTGTACTTTAAACTCATCAAAATAACTAGCAGATTCAGCATACATAGGTGTTGTACTGATTTTGCCTCTTTGTAAGTTGATGACTTGGGTAAATCCATTCTCCATTTGATTCAGTGCAGCTAAAGCCGTCTGGCGCTGGTCTTTCGTATTGTTGATTCTTAGGCTTTTCTTGGTATTGGGTGTTTTTACAAAAGCTGTTTGAACAGAGGGTTTTACAGATTCAATCAAAGGCGCTACAACTGGTTGACTTGGCGTGATAGGTGTGGAATCATTGATGACTACTTGTTCCTGTTGTGGTGTTTGGGCTACTTGGTTATTCATCAAAGCCCATACACCAATCCCTGCAAGTACAATCACACAAGCCGCCACCGACCATTGAACCATTCGGCGCATCATGATTACACTTGCTTTAGCTGCTGCTTTATTTGGTGCTGCCGCGTTTGAATCAGCCATCCTTTGATCCGTCTGCAATTGCACACGAGCCTGCACGTTTTCCCATACAGATGCGCTGGGCTCATCCGTATCTAGTTGTGCTTGGTGCTGATGTAAATATTGTTTGAACTCATCCATGTATCTGAAATGTTTTTGTTAGTCTTTGTTGCAACAATTGTCTGGCTCTTTGATATTGACTTTTGCTGGTTGATTCAGAAATACCCATGCTTTCAGCAATTTGTTTGTGCGAAAAATTTTCGAATACATACAAATTGAATACCTGTCTGCAACCATCTGGCAGGCTTTTGATGGCATCATGAATCAAAGAAAAGTCAATGGTTTTCCACCATTCTGCTTCATCATTTGCAACACTGTTTAATTGATTGCCATCCCATTCTTCCCAGCGAATCTGTTTCTTGCTGAAACGAATGCATTCGTTCACAACAATTCTTTTTAACCATCCACCAAATTGCTCTGCAGCTTTTAGTTGATGCAAACGGTTAAAGGCAATCACAAAACAATCTTGTAAAAGGTCTTCTGCATCTGAAAGGTTGCCAGTCATTCTGGTACAGATATTAAACATCGCTTTACTGTATTGCTTGTACAACCAAGCCTGGGCTGTTGCATCTCCTTTGCAAGCCTTGTTTACAGCAGATGTTTGTATGTCTATTACCTGTTCCAAGCAGTTTTCATGAGTAAGAGTTGAATTGTATGAAAAGTTGGAAAATTGGTAGGATTTTTTTTAGTACCCCTAAAATTCAGGCAAAATGGGCTTGTTCTGCATGATGGTTTCAATCTTGGCCATTACATCAGCGGTCAATTTTTCAACAGCTTGTAAAGCCGTTAAATTGTCTAATAATTGTTCCTGTTTGGTGGCGCCTAAAATAGCTGTGGTTACATGAGGGTTTTTGATACACCAAGCAATGCTGAGGGCAGGCAAGCTGCAACCCAATTCATTGGCCAATGTTTGTAGCTGTTTTACTTTGTCAATTTTGTCTTGCATGACCCAGCGCTCTTTCAACCAATCAAATCCTTCAATGGCTAATCTGCTGCCTTCCGGAATACCATCGTTGTATTTACCAGTCAGTAACCCTGCTGACAAAGGGCTCCAGATAGTAGTGCCCAATCCCACATTTTTGAAAACTTCTAGATAATCGTTTTCCAGTTTATGTCTTTCGAATAAGTTATACTGTGGTTGTTCTACTGAAGGCCCAATTAAACGGTAATGTTGCGCCACCCGATGTGCTTCCATTAATTCAACCCCGCTCCATTCACTGGTACCCCAGTATAAAATTTTGCCCTGTTGAATTAAAGTGTTCATGGTGAGCACCACTTCTTCAATTGGGGTTTTTTTATCGGGTCTGTGGCAAAAATAGAGGTCTAAATAATCGGTTTGTAAGCGTTGCAACGCTTCATGGCAGGCTTCTGTTAAATGTTTTCTGCTCAAACCGGTTTGATTGGGTTTGTTGTTTTTACCCCTCCATCCAAAAAATGCTTTGGAAGAAATGGTATAAGACGTTCTATCCCAGTTTTTGGCTTTCAACACACGTCCCATCATTTTTTCACTTTCGCCCAATGCATATACTTCTGCATTGTCAAAAAAATTGATGCCATTATCGTAAGCAATGCCCATTAAGGTATCGGCACTGTTGTCGTTGATTTGTTTATGAAATGTTACCCAACTGCCAAAGCTTAATACGCTTAATTGAAGGCCTGATCTACCCATTTGTCTGTATTCCATAAAATATTATTTATTGTTTGTTACCTGCAGTACTATCTGGTAATATTAAAAAACTGCCCAAATCTAAATCATAGTACGTGATATTGGTTAGGTTTTGATTAGAGCTAAAACCCGATTTGGCAAAGAGTTTCTGGCGTGGGTTGCGTTGACTGGTCACCACTGGTTTATCGGTATGAAACTTACCCAAGGTTTGATCCCAGGTTAGTTCAGATGTTTCTAAAGTGTCGCCGTTGATTCTGATGATGACCACGCTGTCGCGCAAATAAATTTTATTTTCATTTTCCATATACCGGCCATAATTGGCTCTGAGCGTGCTTTCTAGCTTCATGCTGTCGTTGTAAAACTCAACAAACAAGGTCTTTGGAAATTCAGA
>JAIXYL010000089.1 GCA_027490265.1 Sediminibacterium sp. | reverse complement strand
TCAATTGAATAATTGTCTGCACAAAAACCCGTTATCTCAATCAAAGCATGCTGTGGAGAATAAGGCAATACATATGCAAAGTTGACACCATTGGTTTGTGGAATATCAAAGTCCATTAAGGTAGCAGCGTTGGCATTAAAAACAGGTTGCTCAGTTTTGATTTCCCAACCATAGAACTGTTGTTTTAAAAACAGATTCGACCCATTGGCCACTTGCGTTGGATGCCAAAAACTTGAGTATAAAGCAGGCGTAGTAATAGTACCATTGTTTGTATTAATCACAAACTGGTCATTCAACTTTTGATAAGATAAAACAGTGTCTGTTGAATAAGTTACTGCAGACTGTTGTTTGATTTCATTAAAATGAAACTCAAAAAATGTTTCGCTTTTAATAAAACTGTAGCGATACGGTTCAATCAATTTCTCTTGGATGCCTTCTGGAAATCCAATGATTAAACTGTTCCAAGTAGTGTGAAAAATAGATTGGTAAGGATGTGCATTGGTCTTATGCCAAAAACACCAAGACTTCGATTGCAGATGGGTTTGGTCAGCATCCAGTATAAGAATGGTCTCGCCCTTATATGCTGCATGATGAATCAATTGGTGCATGAGTTGCATACCAGCACAACCTCCACCTAAAATGACAATATCGTAATGATTGGTCTTCATAAAAATGGGTTGCAATAATCAAACTATTGCAACCCAATGATTTACTTAAGCTTGAATGGATTATGCTTTTTCTTCACTACGGCTTAACGCGTAGATCACTAAACCAAATCCAATTTTATTGATGGCATCAGCAATGTTGTAAACAATGTCCATTGCTTTTAAAGCTGCTGCTGTATCAGCAACTGGCTGCCAACCAAATAATCCGCCTGGTGTACCTAGGATATATCCTAAAGGATAGATAGCCCAACCAACCAATACGAACCATGATAATACTTTTGTGGCTTGTGCAACTTGTGCACCAGCATTTTGTGCAAGTTTAGCAACTTCACCAAACCAAATAAGGTACACGATGTAGAAGTAAGCTAATCCTGAAATTACGCCCCATAATACACTACCATCGCGGTCAAGCACTTCACCAATGTAGCCAGTTAACAACATCACCAATGAAGCGAAAATAAGTTTCCAAAGTAGAGACACTTTAGCACCAGCTTTTTTGGTGATTAAGTAGAACTCAACACACATCAATGGAACAGTTAAAATCCAGTCTACATAACGGAAGAAAGTAGGTGATTCACCTGTTTCTAAATTGTAGCCTCTCATGTAATAATAATGCACTGCAGCAATGAAAGTGATCAATCCAGAAACCAATAAAGACGTACGCCATTTTTTGTCAGTATTATTCAACTCGAAGAAGAAGAATACCGATGCTGCCATCATGGCCATTGTACCAATGAAGAAGGTAAACGCAACATAATTGTCACTGGCAATTGCTGTTGCATTCAGTAGGACTTGTAGCATGTTAGATGTTTTTAGGTTAAGAAATATTTTGTTTAAGAAATAGTATCCTTTGGTTAAACATCATAAACTCAAAAATTGTTTCAGACAATGGTTTTGGAGCCGATAACGCGTTAAATTATTTTATACTATGATGCCACAGTTAGGCATTATAGAGACCGAATGCTTCCACATTCAGACGTAAACCGCCTTAGAAAAAAATTTAAAAAAAATTTAAAAAAAATAGCCCTAAGCCAGCACTTCTTGTAAAATGGCATAGCTTTTCATGGTTCCAAAGCCTGGAATATGGAGCGATAGATACAATTGGTAGGCTTCCAGCAACTGCCGTCTGATGGACTTGTTCAATTGAATGGCTTCTAGCTCATTATAAAAAGAGAGGTTAGAAATCACAGAAGTTGTTTCGGCCAATGGCCCTGCTAAATAATAAGGGTGCAGCGGAATATGTTCTACAAAAGAGCCTTCTTGCAAATCAATAACAGGTGTTTGCTGGCTGTATTGACCTTGCAATTGAAAACCCAATTCTGCTGCCAAGTGCAAAGAAAAATACAAAGGCAGATTACCTGTTAAAGTAGGGTTTCCTTTGTCGAGTTGTTTTAATGTGTCTTCAATTAAATAGAATAATTCAGGATTGGCTTCTGGTTGTTTTAAGCTGTGCTGCAACAATTCCATTACAAAAATGGCCACCGTATTTTTAACCACATTAAACAATACAGATTCATACATATAGCCCCATCTGTATTCTTTGATGAATTGCAATTGCTTCATCTCGTTGTGATACACTTGCAATTCTAAAATGGCTGCTGGGCTAAAGTAACTGGCTTTTCCCGCAGAAGTTTTGCTGCTTTGCCTTACCCCTTTTACAATGTATTGCTGAATACCAAACAATTCGGTGTATACAGAGGTAATGATGCTGGTATCGCCGTACTTGATGGTACGCAATACAACGCCCTTTGTAGAATGCACCGTACTCATTGCTGCAATTTAGGGGGTTGCAGTCAATTCTGGTTCAGTTAAAGTGGCTGTTTGTTGTTGCTTTGGTAAGTGAACTGGATTAATTTGAATAATGCCCACTGCGTGAAAGCCGCGCATAATGAAAAAGGTTAAATCAAATTCAAACCACTTCTTTGCAAAATTGGCATCGTCTTTTGCATAATGGTGATTATTTTGAAACAATTCACCCATTAAAAAAATGCCCCAAGGAGAACTATTTTTTGAATGATCGCCATTGTCAAAATTACTGTATCCGTATTTGTGGCCACACCAATTAACCACTGCGCCCTGTATGGGTCCCATTAAAAAATGAATGGGCAATAATAAAAACCACCAAGCATTGGGGGCAAATGCAATATAAAAACTGGTATATGCTGCCATGAAGGCCAATCTGGTTAGTGGATGGTGCCCAAACTTGTCTAGGCGATCCCAAACAGGCAGATAGTCTTTCGTGAATTTGGGATCTGGTAAGCGTTTGCCCGTTAAAAAACTGCGGAATATCAAAATGGTACTCTGCATCATTTGATACACATCTTTAAAAAAATGTGGTGAATGTGGATCGTCTTCTGTATCACTGTATTCATGGTGCATGCGATGCATAACACCATAAGCTCTTGGCACTAAAAATGAGGAGCCTTGTACAAACCAAGTACTCAAGTAAAAAAAGCGTTCCCAATTTTTACTCAACTCATACATTTTATGAGACGCAAATCGATGCAAAAAAAAGGAATGGAAAAACAAGGACCCAAACCAATGGGCAAAGAAAAACACGAGGATGGCAAGCATGAATATGGGTTAAGTATGATGGATGAATATAACACAAATCATACAAGCACACACCTAAATTCAAATAATTTCAGAAAAGGCCTTTAAAGATTAAACAACCCCGGTGAATTGCTTTAAGAAACGCACATCATTCTGTGAATACAAGCGTAAATCGTTCACTTGGTATTTCAATTGCGTAATTCTTTCAACCCCCATACCAAATGCAAAACCCGTATACTTATTAGAGTCAATCCCAAAATTCTCCAACACTTTAGGATGCACCATGCCGCTGCCCAAGATCTCAACCCAGCCTGTATGTTTGCAAATATTACAGCCCTTTCCTTGACAGATTAAACAACTAATGTCCATCTCGGCACTGGGCTCTGTGAATGGAAAATAACTTGGTCTGAAACGCACTTTCACGTCTTTGCCAAACATCTCTTGCACAAAAAAATACAAGGTTTGTTTGAGGTCTGCAAAGCTGACATTTTCGTCGATATACAGGCCTTCTACCTGATGAAAAAAGCAATGCGCTCTTGCACTAATGGTTTCATTTCTATACACTCTTCCTGGGCAAATCACGCGTATCGGCGGCTTTTGGGTTTCCATCACCCTAGCTTGTACGCTGCTCGTATGGGTTCTCAATAACCATGTTGGACCATTCCCATTGTCTGGTTTTTTGATATAAAATGTGTCCTGCATGTCACGCGCTGGATGATCTTCAGGCAAATTCATCGCCCCAAAATTATGCCAGTCGTCTTCAATCTCTGGACCTTCTGCTACTGAAAAACCAAGGCGTTTAAAGATGGCCACCATTTCATTGCGCACCAAGGTCAATGGATGTCTGCTGCCAACAGAAATTGGATCCCCTGGCAGTGATTGATCTTGTGATCCATGACCAAGATCAGCGGTATTGGCGCCTTCAAATTGTGCTTGTAATGCTTCAAAACGCGCTTCTGCAAAGAGTTTGAACTCATTCAATATTTGACCAAATGCCTTTTTTTGATCATTAGGTACATTCCGCATTTCACCCATAATGGCTTTAACCAAGCCCTTGGTGCCTAGCCATTTGATTCTAAATTGTTCCACATCTTCCGCATTATTGGCTGTAAAAGCAGTGATGGCAGTCTTATGATCATTAATTTGTTGCAAAAGCGATTCCATGCCACGAAGATAAAAAGGAGAATTGAAAGGTGTATTTAAAATATCTGTACAAGTGCCAGTTTGCTTATATTTGTTGCTGCACCAAGCAATTTTACATGGAATATAATACCTCCAGGAAGCTCCTGGGAATGAAGGAGTACGGCAGACACGTACAGAAGATGGTGGATTACCTCCTCACAATTGAAGAAAAAGATAAAAGACAACAACAGACACAAGCTGTTATTGAACTAATGGGTTTTTTGAACCCACACCTCAAAAACGTTGAAGACTTTAGGCATAAACTTTGGGACCATCTTTTTTTCATCAGCAACTTTACGTTGGATGTAGAGAGTCCTTATCCAATCCCACAAAAAGAAACCTATAAACTAAAGCCAGATCCACTGCCTTATCCTAAGCGCAATCCAAAATATGCGCATCTTGGTAAAAACCTTGAAGTGGTCATCAACAAAGCTTTACAAGAAGAAGACCCTGAGAAAAAAGCCGGATTTGCCAATGCCATTGCCTATTATATGAAGTTGTCTTACAGCAACTGGCATAAAGAATTGGTTCACGATGATGCCATTCGTTCAGAGTTGGATCAAATTACTGGTGGCCAATTAGAGTTTAGCAATACCCCATACATTAAACACCGCAATCAACCATTTGAGCGCGATGATTATCCTGCAAGAAGTGGCAGCAGATGGAAGCAAAACTTTGGTGGAAGAAACAACCGAAACCAAAGTGGTGGTCAACGCAACGACGGTAGTAGAAACAACAGCAACCGTAACCAGCAAGGTGGTCAACGAAACGACCCAAGAAATGGTGGTGGCAATAATAGAAACCCTGGTGGATTTAAGAAGCGCTATTAATACCGATGAGTAGTTTTGAAGTCATAGGTGGTAAACAACTGAAGGGATTGATTACGCCGCAGGGCGCAAAGAATGAAGCTTTGCAGATACTCTCTGCTGTTGTATTAACCAAGGAAACAATCACCATTGCCAATATTCCTGATATTGTAGATGTTAACTTACTCATTGAATTATTGGTTGAAATGGGCGTAAAAGTTACCCGTCTCAATCAAGATACTTATCAGTTTCAAGCAAATGATATTGATGTAGCCTATTTGGCTTCAGACAATTTTCGCAAGAAAAGTGGTCGTTTAAGAGGCAGTGTGATGTTGGCCGGTCCTTTGTTGGCTCGATTTAAAAAAGCTTATCTACCCAAACCTGGTGGTGATAAAATTGGTAGAAGAAGACTCGACACGCATATTATTGGGTTTCAAAAACTAGGTGCGCAGTATGCATACGATGAAAGCATAGACTGCTTTACCTTAAGCACGCCGGCTTTAAAGGGTTGCTATATGTTATTGGATGAACCATCGGTAACAGGTACGGCCAATATCGTCATGGCTGCTGTGATGGCCGAAGGCATAACCACCATTTATAATGCTGCATGTGAACCCTATTTACAACAACTCTGTCATATGCTCAATCGCATGGGCGCTAAAATCAGTGGTGTTGGTAGTAATTTATTGGTCATTGAGGGAGTAGACACGCTGCATGGCACAGACCATCGTTTATTGCCAGACATGATTGAAATAGGCAGTTTTATTGGATTAGCTGCCATGACACAGAGCGATATCACCATAAAAAATGCAGGGGTTCAACACTTAGGCATTATCCCAGAAAAGTTTCAACAACTGGGAATTCAGTTTACGATTGAAGGAGACGATATTCATATTCCATCTCAGGAATCTTATACCATTCAAACTTTTATGGATGGGGGGATTTTAACCATATCCGATCATCCCTGGCCAGGATTTACGCCTGATTTATTGAGCATTGTATTGGTAGTGGCTACGCAAGCCATTGGGTCAGTATTGATCCACCAGAAAATGTTTGAAAGCCGATTGTTCTTTACGGACAAATTGATTGATATGGGCGCACAAATTATTTTATGCGATCCACATAGAGCTACCGTGATTGGACTTGGTAGAAAAAATACCTTACGCGGCATTACCATGAGCAGCCCTGATATTAGAGCGGGGCAAGCACTCTTGATTGCTGCACTCAGCGCCGAAGGCAAAAGCACCATTCAAAATATTGAACAGATTGATCGCGGCTATCAGTTTATTGATCAACGTTTACAAAGTTTGGGCGCGCAGATAATCAGAAAACCATGAAAATAATAGTCTTAACCATCAGCATGTTCTGCGCAATTAATACTGCGTTTGCCGATAGTTTAGATATTCAATTAAAAGCTTCTCAATTACTACATGGTGAATCAATTGATTTTGAATGCACTTACCCATCTTATTTGAACAAGCCTAAAAGTATATTGACACTTCACTTATGGGTTGAAGATTTAAATCGTGTGAAGACCTGGAAATTCAGATACCCACTGGCAGGTGGAAAAGCAATTGGTTCTATTAAAATAGACAGCAGCATGAAAGAAGGGGCTTATGCATTGCACTTTTTAGTGCAACAATCTCCACTTTCAATCTATGGTACCATTAACAACTTTATAAAAAAAGATTCGGTAATTAAAATGATGCTTTCATCAGGAAAGGACATCATCATGGATGATATTAAAACAGACGAGTTTGGCAATTTCAAAATTATCAAATATGTATTTGAAGACAGTGTCAATTTCTCATTTACGCCTAAGCAAAAAAAGAAAGGGAAAAATGATGCATTAAATATTAGTTTGATTACCCCTGTTGATTCAGCCTTTAAAGCAGAAGTAACCAAAACAATGGTAGTGCAGATTGGTCAAAAAAATAAGGACCTCTCAAAAGTTTCGGACATCGTATTCAACCCAATTAAATTCGGAAATGACAATACCATTCCAGATTTAGTTGTGTACGGAAATAGAAAAACTAGGGAAGCCTTATTTAATGAAAAATATGCTTCTGATTTATACAAAAGAGATGACGAGAAAATTATTTCTGGTTTCGAAAACTATACGATGACCGGTTATTCAACTGTTTTACATTATTTAAATGATCGAATTCCCGGTTTGATGATTCAAGAGTCAAATGTTAAGCCTAGCAGAAACTTATTCTCAATGGGAGAATCCAGAACTGACAATACGGAAAGTGTAAAAACATACTGGTCATTTGCTTATAGATCTTCCAATGAAGCCAATTTATTTATTGATGAAATCTTAGTTGATAATGACCAATTCGTCAGCTTCCCAATGTCTGATATTGCCATCATAAAAATTATTCCGCCCCCCTTTATCGGCGGTTGGGGCAGTAACCCATTTGCTATTTTGATTTATTCAAATAGAAAAGAATTTAAAAACATTAGCAATAACAACAGTTTCACCGTTAAAGGCTATACACCTGCTCGTTGGATCATAAAATACTAATCCACCATATTTATATCATTGCTTGTACTAAATAAAAAACCACCTACAAAGAGGTGGCTTTTTATCAACTTGAATTTATTTAAGGCTATTTAATGGTCTTCATCAATTCTTTCACCGCTAATTCCAATTGCTGATCAACGCCTTTCTTCACCACTTCGTATTCGTTGTACACTAAGAAATCAGGATCAGTCGCAGCATTCTCTAAATATTTGCCAGCATTGGTTTTTACCCCAACTGTTGGTGCACCCCAACGAATACCTGAATCCATCAAGCTTTCCCATGCGGCAAATGAACAGGTACCTGGCACTTGTGTACCAACCAACTTGTTGACATTTAATTCTTGCACCATAAATGCATAACAATGGCCGTCACTGTAATTGGCTTCATTGGCTAAAGAAATACTAGGTTTTGTCCAACGGAAATTGGGCTCATACCCATTGCTTCTAACATCGTTGGTATAATTCATGAATTGTTTGCCACTCAAGAATACTGCAAGATCAGCAACCAAATCGCCCCCACCATTATTTCGTGTATCTACAACAACCCCTTTCTTTAAAAAATATTTCCCCATAATGTCTTCATAAGTGCTTCTAAAAGCGCCATCACTCATGCCAGGGATATGCACATACCCTAATGCACCGCCACTTAACCGTTCTACTTCGTCTGCATTGCGCTTCACCCAACGTTTGTATAACAACCCATTTTCTTCCCCAGTGCTAATTGCTTTTACCGTGATCTCTCTTTTCACACCATTTTCATTGATAGATAACAAGACAGACTTTCCAGATTTTCTATTCAGGTATTGAGCAAGATCTTTATCGGGAGTAATCATTTCACCATCAATCATTTCAATGATTGCACCGGCTTTTACATTCAACCCTGCTTTATCTAATGGTCCACCTAAAACCACTTCCTCTATTTTCATACCAGTACCGGTATAAGTAGCATCATAAAATGCGCCTAAAGAAGCAGTTGCATCTCCATTAGGATTAAAGTTGCCAAATGCAGCACCACTGTGGCTTACATTCAATTCACCTAATAACTCACTGAGCATTTCACTGAATTCATAGTTGTTGCCGATGGAAGGCAAGTATTTTTCATAATCAGTTTTATAACTATCCCAGTTAATCCCATGGAAGGTTTTATTATAAAACGTTTTTTTCGTTCTGCGCCAAACATGTTCAAACATTGCTTCACGCTCTGCCGACATATTAACCACCATTTCACCATTGATGCCTACGCGATCTTGTTTGCTACTGGCTACATCTAATTTGGTGATGCTGCCATCACTGCTGATGAAAATATTTTTTTGATCCTTGTCCCATACCATGCTTGCACCACTTGCATTTAACGGCACCAACATTTTGGTCTCCTTAGTTCTTAAGTTGGTAGTCCATAAATTCATGCCTCTTTCAAACCTTGCTAAATAATACAAGGTTTCACCATCCTTACTCACCAATGCATCACCCATTCCTGAAGAATGAATGGTTGCTCTAACTCTTCGTTGGGTTAGGCCCTCCCATTCAATGTCTACCGATTCTACTGAAGGTGTTTTTTTCTTACTGGTATCTGCTTTGGCTTTTTGCTCTTCAATGTCTTTCACCAAAGCCAATTCTTCTTTGGTTAATTTGAAACGATCTAAAGCTGCTTGGGTTAAAAACATCAAATAAGCATCACTTTGTGCACCTCCACTCATTGCTGCACCTCTTAGTCCATCGCGATTGCTTTGCCAAAGAACTGCTTTGCCTCCCATTACCCATTTAGGTCTATAGTCATTGAAACCACTTTCAGTGATATTCATAATCTTCTTGCCATCTACACTGGCCAATCCTACTTCACTCACTGCACTTCCTACAACAGCATAATCAAATAACAACCACTTACTATCCGGACTCCATTGAAAATATTGATCGTTCTCTGTCCATGCAAAAATTTGCTCAGAGCCAAGAATTGTTCTGCTTTGTTTGGAAGCAATATTGTAAATGCGCACATTGTTTCTGTTCTCTACAAAAGCTATTTCTTTGCCATCAGGAGAATACAAGGGTTGGGTATTGTCGTTGGCATTGTCTAAAACAGGTGTTTCTTTAATTAAGGTAGCGGCATAGAAATAAGGCTCGTCTGCGCGTTGTTTGCTGCTTTCAAAAATGCTCCACTTGTTATTGCGTTCCGCAGTATAAATAATGGATTTGCCATCAGGAGAAAAACCAACCCCTACTTCTTGCGTAGGTGTATGAGTGATGCGCTTGGTAATGCCGCCATCTACACTGCTCACAAAAACATCGCCTCTGTATAAAAAAGCCACTTCTTTGCCATTGGGTGAAACTGCAATACTACTGCCACTGCTAACACGCATCACTTGCTCATCATTTCTTCTGGCATCAGCCAAAATTTGCACAGTCAATTTCTGTGGATTCCCACCGGCTTTCATTGTGTACAACTCGCCATCATAACTAAAGCACAAAGTGCCATCTAAAGCCGTACTCAAAAAACGAACTGGATGTTTTTTAAACGAAGTCAACTTTTCACTTTTTCCGCCAGCCACAGACATTTTGTGTACATTAAAACTGCCGCTTTCTTCACTCAAATAAATCAACTCTTTTTCGCCATTTGCAAATACTGGATTGCGATCCTCTCCATTAAAGTTGGTCAACTTGGTATGTTTATCGGATTTTTTATCATAGATCCATATATCGCGAGTTATTGAAGATGTATGGTGTTTTCTCCAAGTATTTTCTCCGCCCTTTTTATCATGGTAAATCATTTTTGACCCATCCTTACTAAATTTTACGTCTTCAGCAGGTGTAGTTAACAGTTGAGTTGGTTTTCCACCATTGACGCTTACACTGTATAATTCAGGCATAGACCCAGTTGGAAACTGGCGATTGCTGGCCAAATCCATTCTGGATGCACCAAAAATGATTTGCTGGTTATCCTGAGAAAAATCGTAAGGATATTCAGGTGCTGAATGAAATGTAACGCGCTTGGCTTCACCCCCTGTTACCGGAATGGTATAAACATCAAAGTTGCCATATCGATCACTAGCAAATGCAATGGTTTTACCATCTTTACTCCAAATAGGCATAAAATCATGGGCTTCATGCATGGTTAATGCTGTTGCTGCACCACCAGATGCAGGAACCGTATACAAATCGCCTTTATAGGTAAACACAATGGTTTTACCATCTGGCGAAATTGAAGCATACCTCAACCATTTGGGATTGGCTTGGGCATTTACCTGAAACGCAAAAAGCGCCGCAAAGGATAACAGGGAGATTATTTTTTTCATACAGTTAATTGTTGAATGGAAAGATAAAGACAAAGCTGTTTAATTTAAAATCAATTGTATAAACGTTAGCATATTAATTAAGTAACTTTAATCAGTGAAAAAAATGATTGCGCATATCTATGCTTTGGGCGACCAAGCCCTTACCATTGAATGGGATACGACCATTAATGAAATTGCCAATCAACAAGTATTGTACGCGTTTCAGTATTTACAAAGTCATCCTATAGAAGGGATTACCGATTTGATTCCCGCTTACAGTAGTTTGACGGTTGTATACCATCCCCCATTGATTCAAAAACAAGCCATTGGTATTTCAGCATTTGAATGGTTGAAACAAAAATTAACGGGTTTGTTGCATGCGCCCTCAGACGATATTCCCGCAACCACACCTATTGTGGTACCGGTTTGTTACGATTGTTCACTGGCGCCTGATTTAGCCGCAGCAGCAGCTTTTGCAGGCCTGACCATCCCTGAGTTGGTAGCCATACATACCGGTAAATCATACAAGGTTTATATGTTGGGATTCTTACCAGGCTTTGCTTATATGGCTTCAGTTGACAAAGCCATCCAACTGCCACGCAAACCAAATCCAAGTGAATCGGTGGCACCTGGTAGTGTAGGCATTGCTGGTCCTCAAACAGGCATTTATCCATTGGATGCGCCCGGTGGCTGGCAATTAATTGGCCGAACCCCATTGAAAATATTTGATTTGAGCTTAGAACAACCTTGCTTATTTAAACCAGGAGACTGGGTGAAATTTGAAGCCATCTCTTTAAATAGCTTTCATCAATTTAACCTTGCCTGACCGTATGAGTATTACCATCATTAAACCAGGCATCTTCAGCACCATTCAAGACAGTGGCAGAAAAGGCTTTCAGCATTTGGGCATTAATCCAAGTGGGGCAATGGACCAATTGGCAATGCAAGTGGCCAATTTATTAATTGAAAATAAAGCCGATGAAGCCCTTATTGAATTTTTTTATCCTGCACCAGTCATCTATTTTAATACATCGGCCTTTATAGCCATTACTGGGGCAAATTTTTGTGCCACCATCAACGATATTCCTGTACCCAATCATCACCCCATTTTTGTTCCAGAAAAAGCAACCCTTCGTTTCACACAAAAAATAACTGGACATATTGGTTATTTGGCTGTTCAGGGTGGATTTGAGCTGAATGAATGGATGAACAGCTACAGCACCAATACCCGCGCTGGTGCTGGAGGTTTTGAAGGAAGGGCATTCATTAAAAACGATGAGCTCAAATTAAAAGCCAGTAGTGTTCAAAAAAATGAACAAAGCAAACTGCAAGTATTGCCTTGGATGGCCGATACACAAAGTCTTTATCAATTACATGCTTTAAGGTATTTACCTGGTCAAGAATTTTCACGCTTAAGTTTAAAAGCGCAACAATTTATGACCAATGCGCAATTCACAATTCAATCCAACAGTGATCGCATGGGATATCGATTAAAAGGCCCTGATCTGACACTAAAAAAACCATTGGAACTGGTATCTACCGGCGTAACCAATGGCACCATCCAACTCTTGCCAAATGGTCAATGTATTGTATTATTAGCGGATCATCAAACAACAGGTGGTTATCCTAGAATTGGCCATATTTTACAAGCAGATATTCCTACGTTAGTACAACAGCCCCCAGGTAGTGTAATACAATTGATGCCCGTGAATATAGAAACAGCCGAAAAAATTAATAATCGACAACGTCAATATTTGCAACAATTAAAGAATGCCTGTACCTTACAACTCAATGCATACCATCGACATTAATTGTGATTTAGGGGAAGGCTTCCCGAATGACGCGGCACTGATGTCTTATATCAGCAGTGCAAATATTGCCTGTGGCTATCATGCAGGCGACACAGATACCATGAAAGCCACCATAGAACTGTGTTTGAAGCATCATGTAGCCATTGGTGCACACCCAGGCTATGACGACAAAGCCAATTTTGGTAGAACAGATATGACGCTTTCTGATTGCGCATTATATGATTTGGTGGCAGAACAAATCACTTTGATGCAGGATACCTGCAAAACAATGGGCGCCAATTTGCACCATGTTAAACCACATGGTGCGCTCTATAATATGGCCGCTAAAAATGCCACCATGAGCAGAATAATTGCTGAGGCCATCAAAGCAATAGACCCAACACTGATATTGTATGGTCTTACGAAGAGTCATCTAATAGCTGAAGCCAAACAAATTGGGCTTAGAACAGCTGATGAAGTATTTGCAGATAGAACATTTATGCCAGATGGTCAATTAACGCCAAGAACCCATCCAGATGCAATGCTTACGACACTTGGTGGATCATTTGCACAAGTCTTGATGATTGTACAGTTCAAAAAAACTGCAGCCATTGATGGTTCAACTATTGATGTGAATGCCGATACGGTTTGCATACATGGAGATGGAAAAAATGCCCTAGATTTTGCAAAAAAAATATACCAAGAATTACCCAATTTTAATATTCGCGTCAAAGCATTATAATAATGGCTAAACCTAAACAATCTGCCATCACAGGAGCGGCTTTTCTGATGGCTACTTCTGCTATTGGACCAGGTTTTCTAACGCAAACAACTGTATTTACGCAACAACTAGCCGCCAGCTTTGGCTTTGTGATTGTCATCTCCGTTTTATTAGATATTGGTGCGCAATTGAATATTTGGCGCGTGATTGCAGTAACTGAAAAAAGAGCGCCCATCATTGCCAATGATTTGTTTCCAGGCATTGGTTATGTATTATCGGCACTGATTGTTATGGGTGGATTAGCCTTTAACATTGGGAATATTGGTGGCAGTGGTTTAGGGTTACAAGTGATTACAGGCCTTGATCCAGCCTATGGCAGCATCATCAGTTGTTTGATTGCATTGTTTATTTTTTGGTACAAAGAAGCGGGTAAAGCCATTGATGGATTTACAAAAATATTAGGGTTAGTCATGATTGGATTAACTGTATATATCGTTTTCAAAGCATCACCACCGATTGGTACAGCAGTGTATCGAAGTTTTCTTCCAGAAAAAATATCTGCATTGGCCATTGTGACTTTAGTTGGAGGAACCGTTGGTGGTTATATCAGTTTTGCAGGAGGGCATCGCTTATTAGATGCAGGTGTTAAAGGCACTCAATCATTACCAGAAGTGAATAAAAGTGCTGTCACAGGCATCGTAATTACAGCATTGATGCGCTTCTTATTATTCCTTTGTGTGCTAGGTGTTATGCATCAGGGATTGATCATCAACAACAGCAATCCAGCAGCATCTGTATTTCAGCAAGCAGCAGGCAATATAGGATTCCGATTTTTTGGCATCGTCATGTGGGCAGCAGCCATTACGTCTGTTGTTGGCGCAGCCTATACTTCCGTATCATTTATCAAATCGTATCACCCTTGGATTGATCAAAATGAAAAATGGGTAATCAGTGGTTTTATTGTCATCAGTACATTGGTTTATTTAGTGATTGGCAACCCCATTCAAATTTTAGTGACCGTTGGCGCACTCAATGGCATCATTCTTCCTATTGCTTTAGCCATCATGCTAATGGCTGCAAGAAAAAAAGTATTGGTCAATCAATATCAACATCCACTATGGTTGAGCATCATCGGTTGGATGGTAGTAATGGCCATGGGATGGATGAGCAGTCTCACCGTTTACAATTGGTTCAATCAATAATTAATATTGCAATAATTGAATGGCATTGGTGGTAGGATCTACTTTGCCACAAGGTATTTTACAAATCAGTTGATCAGGATTTTCGCGTTTTTGAGACCCCGCATAATACCCTTTGTCGTAGTATTTTAATAAGATTGCAAAACATCCCTTTACATCGTCCTCTAGTAAACAGTTGATGGCGTTTTTGGTTTCTAATCCGCCTAAGCGTTTCTTAATACGAATGATGGCATTCACCAATTGTTCCTTACTAAAATGACCATAGCCTTGCATAATATAACTCAGTCTTTCTTCAAAGGGAATCTCTAAAAACAAGACCTGCTTCGTACGCATTTGTTTAAATAAAACAGTGGGGATATTCACTTCGCCAATGCGCTGGCTCTCGTCTTCCATCCAGATTACTTGATCATCAGACAATTGCATTTGATGCTGAAACAATGCTTCTGCCAACAAATTTTCAAACATTTCTTGTGTTGGTTGTGGGGCCTGCCCCATTGCACCAAAAGCTGATCCTTTATGGTGCGCCAATCCCTCCAAATCTATAATGGGTTCACCTCTTTTACCGAGTTCATGCAAAAGATCTGTTTTTCCACTACCTGTAAAGCCTCCAATGATTTTAATTGGATAGGGACGTTCGAATTGTTTGAGTAACCAATTGCGGTAGACTTTGTAACCGCCTACTAATGTATGTACTTTAAACCCATATAAGTCTAATAACCAAGCTACACCTGCGCTTCGCATACCACCTCGCCAACAATGGACCAATACTGTGCGTGTATCTTTTTCAGCAGTAATTTTTTCAACGGCTTCCACCATTTTCACCATCTTGGTACCAAAATATTTCAACCCAATCTTAATGGCTTTCTGCTTGCTTTCTTGTTTGTACGCCGTACCTACAATTTTCCGCTCTTCATTATTAAACAGTGGTAAGCTGTGCGCACCCGGGATATGGGCATGGAAAAACTCTCCTTCGCTTCTGACGTCAAAAACAGGATACTGCTTAGATAGTTGAATGAACGCGTCTATTTGTAACTTTGATATGGCCACTTAACAAATGTACAATTCTAAAGAGCTAAGATTTCAAGATGAAACAATTATTACTGGTAAGACATGCAAAAAGTAGCTGGGCCAATCAAGATCAGGATGATTTTGACCGACCGCTGAATGATAGAGGTCATCGGGATGCTGTGATGATGGCTGAACGATTGCTAGACAAAAAAGTGATAATCAACCAAATCATCAGCAGCACTGCATTGAGGGCTATTACCACTGCCAAATATTTTGCCAAATCCCATGGCATTTCAGAAGCAGCAATTGTACAACACGACTTCTTATACCATGCTCCCAAAGAACGGTATCACAAAGCCATTGTTCAAATACCTGATGTTATTGAAACAGCAGCCATATTTGCACACAATCCGGGCATTACCGATTTTGTTAACAGCTTGACCAACACAAGGATTGACGATATGCCCACCTGCGCCATTTTTGCCATTACGATTGATACCACCAATTGGGCAAATTGGGCTTCAGCCAATAAAACAGTTTGGTTTGTTGATTGGCCTAAGCAGGCTTAACAGCTTGTTTGGTGTTGACCAAATAGACGCCAGTAAATATGAGTAAAGCCGCCATCAATTTATAAAAGGTAAAATACTCACCTGTGAACAAGATGGCAAAAATTGCTGCAAATACAGGCTGTGTGTAAATGAAAGCCCCAGTAGCCGATGAGCCAATCAGTTGAATGCTTTTTACAGTTAATAGATACGCTACAAATGTGGCAAAAATGGCTACATAAGCCAAGATGCACCAATGTTTCAATTGAAAGGCATCCCAATGAGTATTAATCATATACGGTAAACCAATCGGCAAAATACCAATGGCGCCAATGGTGAAAATCCAACGCAATACTTGAATGCCCGAATACTTTGCCATCAAGGGTCGAACCAACACCAAATAAAATGCATAAGAAATGGCATTGATCAATACTAATATATCGCCCAATACCATATTGCTGGCTGTGCCCGATTGGTCTTTCATCAAAATTAAAATGCTGGCCCCACCAACACCACAAGCCAACCCAATGGCTTTAAATATGGTAAAGCCCTCTTTCAATAACCATGCTGCAATAATGGTAATAAAAATGGGTGAACCCAAAGACAGTAAAGAGCTGTGAATCACCGTAGTGAGTGAAACCCCTTTTATAAAAAACAGTTGATTGATCACGATGCCGGTTAAAGCACAAATCATGAACCGTGGCAAATCTTTTCGATCAAATTTTACTTGACCAGGTTTGAATAAAAACAAAACCCAAAACAACACCAATGTAACCGCTACTCGCACAAAGTTTAAGGCAAAGGGATGCAAAAATCCGGGTGTGATATATTTAACCGCTGCATAACTACTGCCAAAAATAAGGTTGGCTACTATGGCAGCAGCATATGCTTTGTATGATTGCTTCATTTAGGCAAAGTTAACAATAATGCCCGCAGTTGCTCAACATCAAACTGTTCAATATTCATTCTGCTGTAAGTAAATGCCTGCGCTTTTTCATAAGCATCTGCTAAACTGAATTCATCTTGTGCAATGCAGAGCAATCGTTTATGCTGCATCAAGTGTGGTCCTAAATACTCTTGTTCAGTTTGCCCGGGTGTAGGTACAACAATGAGTTTTTTATCAATCGATAATAATTCCATCAATGAAGTATACCCACCTCTAGAAATAATATAATCCGCTTGTTGTAATTCAGTAGCTAATTCAATTGTATCTAAATGATTATAAACGGTAACATGTGGAGGCACTTCAATAGCAGCCGTTTCGGAAGGTAAGCCCCTGATTAAAATCACGGGCTTGGTAAACTGTTTCAGTTCTTCTAAAATGGTTTGTTCTAAAATAGTGCGCTGCGGCTCAGGCCCTGATAAAACAACTGCAAACGTATACTTTGTGGCACAAGTGACCCTATGAAAACGCGACAACAATCTGATATATGATACCGGAATACGAGGCATTTTTTCAGGATGTGACAATTCACCGGCCAAGCCTGGTGACGTGGCCATATCAGGCACCCAACAGCTTGTAAACTGATGGATAAAATGATAATTGATGCGCTGGAACATATTTTGCACCCATTGATAGGGGGCTTTAATCAGCAATTGATGGGTAATAAAAATGGAAGGAATCTCAGGATGGTGCAATCCAAAACGATTGTCTGAAATCACTAAATCAATTTGATGTGTTTTTACCACTTTCTTCAACCACACTTCTTCCAACTTAATGGTGCGATAAATTTTTGGCATCTGCCATATCAAACTCAACAAAAGTAATAACCTTGATTTGGCATAGTGCACACGATACCCTGTTAAAGGCAAAACCTCCATATCTGGAAATTCTTTCAACAACAATGCAGCTTGATGCCCTTCTGCTGCCAATACAACTTTAATATTGAGTTGCTTAAAAGCTTTGATAATTGGAATACAACGTGTAGCATGACCTAATCCCCAGTCGAGTGGTGCAATCAATACGGTTGATATGTTAAATTGAGTTTGCAAGTGTTGGTTTGTTTAATTATTGAAACGATTTATTTAATTTAGGTGTATATATGAAACTTAGAATAAACCAAATTATACTTTTACTGTTAGTGATTATGTTGGCGTCTACATCATGCGGCGTTTTTCAAAAATCGAATAAATCTCGCTCCTGTGGTTGCCCTAAACTCTGAATGCAATAACGATGAATAGAGACTTGTTAGTACTTTCGAAGCAAGCATTTTTATCTGAAGCCCAAACAGCAGCAATTGTGGCTGAACTTAATGTGGTGCTTGGCCCAGTAGAAAACTGGTCTGCATTCTGCATTGCCAATGAAATCATTGATATCAATCGGCATAAAATCATTACCAAAACCCATTTGGTGAAACAAATTTTACAAGACAAGCCCAATAAAGCTTTCATTTTTATTTGCAATAAAAACTAAGCCCAATATTGAATAAATATTGGATGCTGTGCAGATAGTATGTCCGTTTTAAGATAGCTGACTCAATGCAGTTTCTAATTGCTGCAACATCACAGGGATATCTGCTTTTTTACAAGTTCCTACACTCAGTCTGTACCAAGGACTATTGGCATCTGCCCCAAATGCTGAGAAAGGCACAATGGCTATTTTGGCTTCGCTCAAAATATAATTGGTTACATCTGCCTGTGTTTGAAGTATGGTACCATCGGCAGTTTTGCTCCCCCTTAAATTCATTTGAATGGTCAAGTAAATGGCAGCTTGTGGTGCTATAGCATCTACATGATAGCCTTTTTCTTTCAATGCAATAATGCCATCATAAATACTGCGTAACCTAAATTCTACCTCTGATTTAAAATGCACCAAGTAGTTTGAAATGGCCGCTTGCATTGGTAAGTATTTGGCCACAGCGTGTTGCTCTGCCATTGGTGCCCATGCACCCAAATGACTTAATATGGCTTTCATTTTTGCAATCACATTTTCAGGACCCAAAGCCCATCCAACCCTAACGCCAGTTGCTGAAAACACTTTTGAAATGCCATCAATAAAAATGGTATAAGGTTTCATGGCTGGATTCAATGCCAATGGATTGTAATGCACTGTATCGCCGAAGGTTAATGTCCAATACATTTGATCGAACATCAGGTACAATTTCTTTTGATCGGGTGTTCTGCTGGCATTTTCAGCCACAATTAAATCGCAGATATCTGCCAATGTTTGTTTGCTCAAGGTTGTGCCAGTTGGGTTTTGTGGGGTGCACAAACAAAGCAGTGTAGCGCCTTTGATATGGGGCTTTAAATCTTCCACGGTTGGCATGAAATCATTTTCAGGCAAACAGTTGATTTCACAATGTGTTCCATCAGTTAAATGCACATAATGGTTATTATTCCAAGAAGGCACTCCATAAATCACTTTATCACCTTTGTCTACTATCACTTTAAATAAGGCGTAAATCAAAGGTCTTCCACCAGAAGCCACTTGAATTTCGGCTGGCGTAAATGTCAATCCCTCCCATTCCTGAATAAAACCAGCAATGGCTTTTCTTAAATCTAAAATACCTTCAGCAGCTGGATAGCTGGTTTTTTTCTGTTGATAGGCTTCAATAATCAGTTGTTCTAATTCGGCAGGAATCGGAAATTCACTGGGATTAAAATCGCCGATTGTATAATTGTAAATGGTTTCCCCATTTCTTATTCTTTCGTTGATGGCATTGCCCAATTTTACAATCTCGCTACCAATCAATGTTTCCGCTAAATGACTCAACTGACTCATAAAAAAATTTCGTGCAAGTTAAGGATTTGCAAGTATTTGAAACCGTATTACAAAAGCCGTTAACTTTATTAAAATTAAAATATATGGGAAAGGCAAAATCAACCAGAAAAAATACAAAGAAAACAACCCCTGCATCTGGCATGGTATCTAAAACAACTGGCCCTTCAGGAATGATGAACAAAGCCCCTGGCGCAATGAACAACAAAAATTTCTCTTCGGCTAAAAAAGGTGGTGGATTTTCAGTTACGCCAAGAAAAGCATCCTAGTTTATTTATTGCAAGCATCAGTTAAGTATGGGTAAGTATATTGTGTGGGCCAGTATGGTATGCATGGCTGTTTTGATTGGTTCAAAAGGGTTTGCACAAGATTTGGCAGATTCCATTCAAATTCAATTATCTAAATCAGTTTATTTACAAGGCGATTCTTTGGAAATAAATATTCGGTTTCCTAATTATTTAAATCGAAAACTAAAATCCGCTACTGCGCATATTTGGATTGATCATTTAAGCACCAAACAAAGATGGAAGTTTAGATACCCCATGATTGAAGGCGAAGTAAACGCTGCTCTAAAAATTAGTGAAGCCATTCCAAGTGGCCATTATGCCATTAGCTGTTTATTGCAAACAGGATTTTACAGAATGCAAGGACAAGTGATTGAGCGCGATAAAAAAGACACAGTTTTAAACTATATGATGCGGACCAGTACCAAGCAAATGATGGTAGACCGCGTTAAAGTAGATGCCAAAGGTTTTTTTACCATGAAGCCCATGTTGTTTCAAGACACGGCTTCATTTTATTTTTCACCAATTCAAAAACCAAAGAAAAATTATTTAGCCATACTATTAAAGACACCAGTTGATTCTGCATTTGAACCAGTTGAAACCAAAACGGTTTTTTTCAATGTAGGCAAACCTGATGAGTACATTCAAAAATCGTACAATTATACTTTGTCTTTAGATGATCCAGAAGTTGGTGGAGACTTACCCAATGTGACTGTGTTTACCAAAGCCAAGTCTAAAATGGAATTGTATGAAGACAATTATACCAGCGGCTTGTTTAAAAATTCGAATGCCTATGTTTTTGATGGATTAGAGAGTGATGAAATAGCACAATCTTTATCAATTGGTTGGTTTCTGCAACAAAAAATTCCGGGCTTAACTGTTGCAGTGGACTCGGCGAATAATGAAGTTTTTAAATGGCGCGATGAAATTTGCTCAATTTTTATTGATGAGTTTGAAGTAATGCCTGGTGACCAAAACATGGTTTTCCCAAGAGATATTGCCATGATTAAAGTATTCAGACCACCCTTTCAGTTTAGTTCCACTACCGGATTTGGGGGTGCCATTGCCATCTATACCAAGAAGGGAAAATTTATAGACAACAATGGCGCTAAATTCTCTTTTATCTTAAAAGGCTACACCGCATTCGACAGTGTTTGGAGATAAAGCGAAGTGCTTTATTTTTTCAAATTAAACACCCTTGACAAGTTAAACCCAAATTGAAATTCTCCCTTCGACCAACTATTGGTGGTTTCTGTGATAAAGGAGCGTTCATTCATCCCAGTTGAATTAGAAAAATGTAATTGAAATACGTGTCCACCAGTTTCGATGTCTACGCCAATTGACAAGGGATTCGTACCAACAGACATTGGCAAACCATTGGCTACAAGTGAATAGTCTACAACAAATGCCACACGCTTAGATAGCTTATGTCTGGCCCCAATACCCAATGCATAAATGGATTTTTTATCTCCTGGATCAATCATATTTCTATAAACCAAAGTGGGGCTTAATTGCATTGAAAAAGCATCATTGAATTTTCTGCCCACAATCAGTTGCGCATAATAGCCGCTGCGGTCATTGAATGTAAAGGGCTTTAAAGGATCTGGACTTTTAAATGTGAATACTGAAGCACCTGCAACCCCTACAACAGATACAGGTGTTCCACCTTGCACCTGTTGTACAAATCTGTACTTAATAAATGCATCGTATTCTTTTTTGAAAGTAGTTCTACCAAAACCAATCGTTAAATCATTGGTCAAACCAAAATCAAATCCCATACGCATACTGGCTTGGTCTAAACCAAATAAATCACCAATGCCTTGTTTTACTGGACCAAAACGATGTAAGATTCTAAAATCTAAAATACCTGCACCCAACATTTCAATGGAATGGCCATTGATGACTCTTGAAGATTTAAATGCGCCACTGACTTTATTCTTCTTTTGATCTGCATCTAGCCCTTTTAGTAAATCTTCCTGTGCTAATACAGGCACACTCAACAACATGCATAAACCGAATAAGCAATTTAACTTTCGCATCATAAATTAGGTTTTTGAATTTGATAGATGGCTTTAACGTTAATGGTAATGGATTTGGCAATTTTATCTTTAACCAATTTAGGAATGTCAATAGCATAGTCTGCTAATAACAAGTCAAACACTGCATCACCATTGGCTTTGCCATCTTTTATTGTTAATTGTGCAGTAGTGCTCATGGCTTTTGATTGGCCATGTAATTGCATCGTACCTTTCACGTCTAACTGATAAGTGGCATTTTTAGTCATGTCAATTGCAGGCATCGATTGAATGGTGCCTTTAAAAAACGCACGCGGATATTTACTACTCTCAACATAGTTCTCATTAAAATGCTCTTGCATTAAGGCATTTGGGAAAATGAATCCTTTCAAGAGCACACTGAATTCCATATTGCCCGATTTTAAATCAATCACAGATAGGCCTTGATTATTCACTGCCTCAATATTTTCTAGGGGCATTTTAGAAAAAAACTTGACAGACGCATTTCTACAAAGCAGTCTGTCTTGACCATGGGCCAAGTTGGATGCCATCAAAATGATGGCCAATAAAAATCGAGTCATAGGTTAGTTATTAAGGGCTCCAGAAGCTACCCAACAAGAAATGGCATTCTTTTGTGCAGTAGTTAACGCCCCGTTTTTAGGCATTGTTCCAGACTCTACAGAACTTCTGATTTGTGCAGCAGCCGCTTTAATTTGATCAAAATTAGTTAACGCTCCAGGACCATTTGAGCTGCCTGTTGCATGACAACCAACACTGTTACAATTGTTTTGAATGATTGGAAATACCACAGCAGCAAATCGGCTATCAATGGTATTACAATTAAGGGTTGTGCCGCCCGTTCCAGAACCAGAGCCATTATTTGTTGTGCCTGAGTCAGACTTTGAACAAGCAACAATGGTTATAAATGTAACCATGAGCAAAAGGGTCATTAACTTTTTCATGTTGAATCGTTTTGGTTGAAAAATGTTCGTTGTTTAAACACAGAGTCTTTCAATTAGCCGAACGTTGCCTGAAATATTAAAATTTTTTGTGGGTTTGTACACTACAGGGAATTGCAGAAAACACCCTAATTTTTGTAGTATGACTCTTCAGATGAAATAAAGATTATACTTAATAATTAACAATTTAAACAAATCATTGAAATGCGTCTATCTAAATCCCCCTCAACATATATATACTCATATATTCTAATAGTATATTTTGCATTTAGTCTGCTTTTTTCCGGTTGCAAAAAAACAGCAGATTTGGCCATAAATGAATCTCCGGAAAATATTTCAAAACAAGAACTAATGGTTTGGATCAATAGCTATGAAAAGATAATGCAAGGTGGACCCAAACCACTCATAGAAAAAACGCAAAAAACATACTTCAAAGGGCAAATGATTCTAAAAATGCCATTGAGTAGTGGTGGCGGACATCTTTATTTTACAAAAACGAATAAACTTGAGGTTCAGTTTTTTAGGATTGTTTCATCTGATAATCAAATAAATAATCCATTTAATGGTTATTATGAGTTTATTGACATGATAACTTATAAGTACAAGAAGATTAAATTCAAGGAAGGAATTCGTCAAACAAGCACAAATACAAACACTTCAATAATAAATTCGATACAAAATACTTCAACAGTTAAATCAACTGAGACTTGGCTTGGTGCATTTTTTCGCTGTTTAGTTACTCATATCATTGCAATACCTAGACGAGATAAATATGGTGAATGGCGATGTTATGGTTTTGGTGGTGAATCTTCAGACCCTTCGGAAGTGGATGAAGTAAATAGCGATTTACAAGATAGTGGTGGTGGGTTTGACTGGGCAAGTTGGTTTTTATTCCTAAATCCCCCAAACTTCTACACGACAAATCCAATACCAGATCCTAGTATAGTTTGGGATCCTTATCTTGGAGGCGGTGGCTCTTATCCACCAAATCCTCCCGATGAAACCCAAATTACTACTGGTTTTATTAACCAGTTGGGCTACTATACACCGTATAGTCAATCAGAAATAGATAACTATTTTAATAGAATTAATCAATACTGGTTAGCAGCAGATTATGATTTTATCCAGCCATATGACCCTGTGATTGATGGGGAAAGGGACATTGACGGTTTCAGAAGAAATGGACCTGAATACAATTATACAGATGGGGTTATTCAAAATTTCACAAATGACAATGGTGAAAAATATGCCATATTCACAGACCTTAATGGAGTAAAAATAAAATTTCCCGGAGCAACAATTACAGATCATGGTATTCTTGAAAGAAGAGGTGTTACAACTCCGAATGGTGGTATACATATGAGTACGATAGGTAATGGATTAGTTGATTTACAACATGAATACGGTCATTATTTACATGCGAAAGCTATAGGCGTTACATTATATTACTCAGTAGTAGTACCAGAAAGTCTATACAGTGCCACATTTAATGGAGCAAATCACAGATTTACATGGACTGAAGTTGTAGCGAATAAATTATCTGCACTATATTTTGGACCAAATTCTCCAATTGCCACAAGTACTTTTTACCCAAAATCATTTTAAATTGAAAATCTTTTTATTGTTACTACTGATTTGCATTTTCAGCAAATGCGCAATGGATTATAGCTGCAGCAATGAAATAATAAATGAATCTACCAAAACAATTGGTATTGAAGTATTTTATGATAAGTCTAGAGTAGATAGTTTAAAAAAGCAGTATGGAAGCAATAAAGAATCAGCATCAAGTTTTTTAACTAAACAAGGAAACATTTCTGGTCAACAATATCAAATTGATTCTCTTGCATTTTCAATATTTTACAGCTTAAATAAAAATGATACCGTAACAATAAATAGAACAATTGGAGGGAGATTAGTTGAACCGGAATATACATTAATTAAAAAGATAGTTTTACTATCAGGAGAAAATAGCATAACGATAAATAACATGCAACTCCCTAAAATCTTTAAACGAGTTAACAATGATTTTCTGTGGATTTATAAGGTAAACTAAATAAGGTCAAAAACAAAACCCCCACTACAAATTAAAGCTGTGGGGGTTAGTTATTAATCTAAACCTATTCCGAAAGTCTACTGCTTATTCCAAAGGCTTATAATCTTTAAAGAATTTAAGCGGCGCAGCTTCTGCAAGTGCCCGGTATTGTTTCCAACTGCCTTCAAATAAAGCATTGGCCTTAACAATCACGCCGTTGACGGCTTCTTCTGCATAGCCCATCAATCGATTTTCTTGTTCACCTGGCATGGCTGTTTTACCCATGATCAATTGTCTGGCTTCACCCATTAAACCATTCACGGTTTCCTGTGGAATATTGCCATAGCCTTGTTTCAATTGAGGCTTGCCATTCAACATTTCTCGGATTTCTTTGATGGCATCCGCTACTGGCTTAGCTGCTTTACGAATGGTATCCGCTGCTTTGCGGTCCATATTGGCATAGCCTGCTTCAACCTTTTTCATGATCTCGTCTACTTCAGTCAAACGATCGTTCAGAGCAGTCAACTTATTGATTGATTTTTCCATTCTTGCATTGGCTGCACGAATGGCATTTCTAACTGCTAATGGTGTTGGTGCATATGGATCATCATTAACCACTACCATGGTACTGTCTTTTAAATCT
>JAIXYL010000098.1 GCA_027490265.1 Sediminibacterium sp. | reverse complement strand
TTTTGTGAAAGATGGTGAACGATGCTGGTTTGTTAAATTAGGTGAAATCAGATTGTTCGAAAGTGTAGGCAATTATGCCAAAGTATTTTTTGGCACCAATAAGCCCTTGATTTTAAAATCATTGAATGCACTTGAAGAACGATTAGATGATCGCATGTTTTTTAGAGCCAACCGAAAACATATTATCAACTTAAGATGGATTGAAAAAATAGAACCATATTTTAATGGTGGGTTAATCCTGGATTTAAAAGGTGGTGAAAAAATTGAAGTAAGCCGTAGACAAACGGTTAAGTTTAAAGAAATGATGAGTTTATAAATTAATTGAATGCTATGAAAAAATTGTTTGTTTCCTTTTGTTTATTGAGTGTTTTCTTTATTGCTGAAGCGCAGGATCTGCAAACCATTGTTACCGATGCAGAAGTGCAAAGAGTGTTGGGTACATTGGCAGCAGACGATATGGAAGGCAGAAGAACGTTTACTAAAGGGATCGACAAAGCCGCATCATTCATAGCTTCTGAATTTCAATCATACGGCATCAAACCACTAAAAGGCAATGATGGATTTTTGCAATCTTTTGTGATGATCAGACCCAAATTTATCAGTGCATCTGGTATGTTGAATCAATCGGCATTAGATACCAAGCAAATCATTGCAGTAACTTGTGCTGCAGCCTTGCAAGTGACAGAGCAGTCAGGTTACGAAGTAGCCACCATTGCAAAAGGCGCTAATTTATTTGCTGAAGCACGTAAATACAGCAGCTTAACTAAAAACACCATTGTTTTAGTAGATACATCTTTCACCAACTCTTTTGGTAGATTGTCTCAATTAAAAGGCAATATGTTTTATTCAGATAAGTCAGTCGTATTTATCTTAACAGCTGAAACAGCCATCCAATCTCTTACCATTGATGCTAAGCATGATATTCAAGAAATGAAATTGGCCAATGTAGTCGGCATGATTCCTGGGAAAACCTTACCGAATGAATATGTGATTTTTTCTGGCCACTACGATCATTTAGGCATTAATGCCCGTAATATGGTCAACAATGATTCTATATACAATGGAGCCAATGATGATGCAGCGGGCACTACAGCCATGATGTTATTGGCTAAATACTATGCAAAAGCTAAGAACAACCAACGCACATTGGTGTTTGTTGCATTTACTGCTGAAGAAATTGGCGGATACGGATCTCAATACTTTTCAAAACAGTTTAATCCGCTTGATGTAAAAGCCATGTTCAATATTGAAATGATTGGCAGTGAAAGCAAGTGGGGAAAGAACAGTGCATTTATAACAGGCTATGAAAAAACCGATATGGGGAAAATTCTACAGCAGAATTTAGAAGGCACCAATTTTACATTTTATCCTGATCCTTATACCAGCCAAAATTTGTTTTATCGTTCTGACAATGCAACATTGGCCAGATTAGGCGTGCCTGCTCATACGATTTCAACCACAAAAATTGATGTGGATCCTTATTACCATAAAGCATCGGATGAACTGAGTACCATCGATATTCCGAATATGACACAGATCATCCGATCAATTGCTTTAAGTGCTAGAGGCATCATTAGTGGGAAAGAAACGCCTAGCAGAGTGGACGCAAGTACATTGCGTTAGTCATTTAAAAAGTGTATCTCAAACTTAGGCCACCATCAAAGTAGAAATAGTTGCCTCCAAAAAAATCAACGAATGGTTTAATATCCATGCTGATATTAATGGGCGCTTTATTGAGCTTAAAGTCCAATCCTAATATTCCATCAAGACCAATAACAGTAGTAGCTGTATAAACTCTGTTATTATTATAGTAATAACGGCCACCATCTTGAAAAAATCCTAAATGGCCACCCAGTCCATAAAACAATTTGGTTGACCCTGCCCCACTTAAAGAGGTATGTTTTTCATAAAGTCCAGTAACGAGAATACTTTCTCTTCCTAAACTTACAATGCCTTCTAAAGCAGTCGTTGGCTTAGTGAAATACTTAAGTGTTAATCCACTGGTTAAACCGCCAAATCTAAGACCTAAGCCGGTTTTGTAACTCTGTGCACAGATAGGTTGATACAAACTGTTAACCAATAAGACAATGGTTAAAATAAAAATAATTCTTTTCATGATTTAAGTGTTCTGATGATGCTTGCAAGGTATTTATAGGTTTACTACAAATGCTTATACAATCACCAGATTACTTTACATCATTATTGTATTGCGTAAATTCTTCTAAAAAACTTAAACAACTCAAACCATAGTACGGATATACCACCAGCTGTAAAGCAAATTAATAATGTGTATAAATCAATTGCATTGAATTCAAAAAACACAGCAAATGGGTGGATATAAATTAATGCAATCAGTAACAATACTGTGATTAGTATCATCCAAATGACCAGATTGTTTTTATAGCGAATGGTCGTAAAAATTGAAAAATAAAATGATCGATTCACTAAGGTTAAAAATATATTGGCAAATACCAAAGTGCTGAATACCATGGTTCTGGTAGTATTCAGATCCATAGATAAAGCAACAGCATATCGATAAACAAAAAGGGTAGCGGCAGTGATCATTAAACCTTGTAAAAGACTTGTTGTGAGTTCTTTCCAATTAAAAAAAGTGCTGCTGAATGGCCGAGGCATTTGTGTCATCGAATTATGCTCTATAGGTTCATTTTCATAAATGATTGAACAAGTTGGCCCCATAATTAGTTCAAGAAAAATTACATGAACAGGTGTGAAAATATTCGGATAAATCCATCCAAGTGCCAATGGTATAAAAACAGTTAACACAATGGGGATATGAATTGATATGATATACTGTATGGCTTTTTTTAAATTGGTATAAATTTTCCTTCCCATGGCAACGGCGTCAACCATTTTGGCCAAGTCGTCTTCAACTAAAATTAATGAAGCGGCATGTTTAGCAATTTCTGTTCCTTTTTTACCCATTGCAATACCTATATGCGCCGCTTTTAAAGCAGGGCCGTCGTTAACCCCATCACCAGTCATGGCAACAATTTCTTGATTGCTTTTTAGTGCGTTAATGATTTTGAGCTTGGCTTCCGGGAACATTCTGGTAAATATATTGGTAGAAGCTACAGTCTGTTTTAACTCAGTTTCAGATAAGGCCATCAAAGCTTCTCCGCTTATTTGTTTGTCAGCTCCAGTTAAGCCAATTTGATTAGCAATGGTAGTAGTTGTAGCAGCATTGTCTCCAGTGATAATTTTTACTTGTATACCAGCTTTATAAAATTGTTTTAAAACTGATTTGATATTTTTTTTAGGTGGATCATAGAATGCAATGATGCCAGATAGTTTAAAAATAAAGTCTTGTTGGTTTTTAGGGAATTGAGTGCCGCTAAACAATGCTTCTGCAACTGCAAGAACTCTAAATCCTGCAGAAGTGAATGCATTAATTGCGTTTTGTGTTGCAATTCTGATTTCACTGCTGGCATTTGAACAGGCTAAAATTGCTTCTGGGGCTCCTTTTGCTGCAATAATGCGTTGGCCATTTTGGTTTTCAAAAATATGCGTCATCATGGGTGGTTGTCCACCCAAGGGATATTCATGAATCATCTTGTATAATGGTCGCTCATCCGTTTGACAATTCAATTTATAAAATTCATGAATGCTGATTTCCATTGGATCAAATGGAATGGGCTCGCTGGCCCACATTGATAAACTGATTAATGATTGGTTTTCAATTGAATTTTTGTCTATTTCATTCATTGAAAATGTTCTTTGTGTTTCTGCATTGTAAATGCCAGCAATACTCATTTTATTTTCCGTCAGTGTACCTGTTTTATCTGTACAAATGACTGTAGCACTCCCTAAAGTTTCTACTGTTTTCATTTGTTTCACTACAATTCCCATTTTCATAAGTCGCCATGCACCTAAAGCCATGAACGTTGTAAATGCAACAGGGATTTCTTCAGGAAGTATACTCATTGCAAGGGTTAATGATTGCAATAAGCTGGTTAATACATTATTTGTATTGCTATAATTGATGACCCAAACAATTAAAAAAATAATGGCGCCAACAATCGCCATATTTCTTACAAATAAGTTAATTTGTTTTTCTAAAGGTGTTTTTTCCGTTTCAATGGATTCAATGCTTTTTCCAATCTTGCCAAGCTTAGATTCGTTCCCAATGGCAGTTATCTTAATGATTGCTGAGCCAGTAACTACAAATGTGCCTCTAAAAACTTGATGATCACTGCTTGTTGTTGATTTATTGATAGCAAATGTTTCTCCAGTTAAGATTGATTCATTAATAGAGAAGTCATTCGCTTGAAGTATAATGCCATCTGCCGCTACTGCACTTCCTTCTTCTACAATCAAATGGTCGCCGATGACTAATTCATCTACATGAATTTGTGTGATATCGTTATTCCGGATAACCTTACAAAAGGGTTGTGTGAATTGTTGTAATTTTTCTAAAGCTTGTTTGCTCCGATTATCTTGGTACAAAGAAATTGCAGCGACCATAAATATCGCTACACTCAAAAAGATACCGTCACCAATATTCCCTGTAATAAAATAGATCAGTGCTGCTACAAGTAATAGAATGACCATCGGTTCCTTAAAAATGCTTTTGATGGCATCTATTAAGTTATTGGATTGTTTAAAAACCAATTGATTGTTTCCAAACTGATGCCTTGCATCAAGTACTTCCTTATTTGAAAGTCCGCTGAATTCTACTTGTACTTTAGACATAATGCTCCTTCAATTAAAGATAAACTTTATTAAAGAAATATATCTACAATTAATATTACAGGGTAGACTTCCCTCTAATGACTCTTAATAGAATGGCAATAACTGCAATCACCAATAGAACATGAATAATGCCCCCGGAATGATATCCAAAATATCCGATGGCCCATAAAATAATTAAGATGATTGCTACTGTGTATAAAAGATTGCTCATGACGATATGTTTAAGTGTTGGGGAAATAATGTCTTGCGATGATAAACCTTGAAATCAAATAACTTAATGTAGATTCTGCACCTTGATTCAAATTAACATAACTGTCTTCTAAACCATCATAACAGCCACCTGTGCAAGGATTGTAAATAATTTCATTTAAATGATTTCTACCTTGAAACCAGTCAAAAGCTATTTTTATTTTGGTTTTATAATCCGGTGTTTTAAATGTCTGATAAAAGCTTTCTAAAGTAAGAATCGTATAAGCTACATCAATGGGTTGTTCACCGCCAATCAAGTTACAATTGGTTATCTTGTTTTGTGTGTGCCAATTTTTATTTGAAATTACATGTATGCCTGATGGAGTAAAGGTTTGACTCAATAAAAAATGAAAGCTTTTTAATGCAACCTGTTTGTATTTTTGTCCTTTTGTAGCTTTATAGGCATACAACATCGCTTCAGGGAGTAAACTATTTGCATAAGTTAAATAGCTTTCAAACCAGTCCCATTTTGGAGACGACTCATGTAAGTACATCTGATAAATTCGGCTGGCAAGTATATTGATCAAGTCAGTTATCTTTTCGTCAGCCGTATGTTGATTAGAAAAGTACAGACCCTTGATCATAAACGCCATTGATCGTGTTGAGTGAACAGACGGAATGGTTGCCAATGCTTTTTGAAATACTTTCTTTGCTTTGATAATCAGTTGAGTTGGGAAAATTGATTCTAGTCCAATTAAATAACCGAGGGCCCAAATGGCTCTTCCATTAGAGTCAGCCAAATTACACTGGTAATTTTCAATTGTAAACGCTTTATCCTGGTTAACATAGTTTAGAAAATCACCTGATGCTGATTGACAGAATTCTATAAAGTTGACATATATTTCAATGGCATATAAGTGTTCAAATTGTCGTGTGTTTTCAAAACACATCGTCATAGCTAATAAAGCTCTTGCATTATCATCTAATGTATAGCCTGAAGCATAGTCTGGTTTATTTAATTTGGCAAATTGAATCATGCCAAATGAAGTGGTCATATGCTTTAAATGCGATAAATTGATTGGGGGAATACTGAAACTTAATTTGAATGGGGTAGGTATATGCTTTTTGAATAAATTGACATGCTTAAGTGCACTATTTTCCCAAGCAGAAGAAGCTAATTTATGAATGCCATTTAAAGTGTATTCGCCTCTTTTTTTGTCATTAAATAATAAATCCAAAACAGCTTTGCTTAATTGTTGACTATTGTTAAAATCTACAATCGTTCCTGTGTTATCAGACAATACTTCAACTGCATGAGGGATGCCAGTTGCAATAATAGGGCAGCCACTACTGATGGCGTATGAAAAAGTACCACTAACGGCCTGATTCGGATTATTTGATGTAAATAAGTATATATCTGTTAACTGTAAATAATTTAATAATTCTGGGAGTTCTAAAAATTGGTTAATAAATAAAACATGTTTTTCTAAATGAAGTGCTGTTATTTTTTTCTTTAGCGAATCTCTATATATTTCACCTTCATGTTTAATAACGCCAGGATGTGTAATGCCAATGATTAAAAAAAGTACTTTAGGCTCTTGTTTAATAATGTCAACTAAAGCATCCAGTGTTGTTTCAATGCTTTTCCCGGAATTTAATAATCCAAACGTCGACAAAATTACTCTGTCGGTTAAGCCGTATTTTTTCTTTAATGATAATTTATCTGCATGCTTGACCAAATGAGTGCCATGACTAATAATCGCTATTTTACTTGATGCGATGTCGTAATCATTCATCAAAATGCTGGCCGCATGATTGGTCATGACTATTGCCTTTTCAGCAGTTTTAAGCATTTGTTGCATGTAATGTTTCTTAACTAGACTGGGATTGCCTAAAACAGTATGCAATGCAATGATATAAGGTTTTTTTAGAGCCAATAAAAACTGTATAAATGCCGTTTCGTTGTTGTGGTAAAAACCAAATTCGTGTTGTAATAGAATTAACTGAACAGTTTCATTGTTGTTGAGCTTGTTGGCCAACTCAGTATAGTATGCTTCTTGATTGGTATTGAGAATGTATTTTACTTCTTTTGGATAATGATGAATACCAGCGTCTTGTTCTAATGCACAGATTTCAAGGTCAAAAGATTGATTAAATTTCTTTTGTAACGCATTATATAAATCGTTTGCATATGTTGCAATGCCGCATTCTCTTGGCGGATAAGACGTGATCATTACAATTGTTGGTAATAATGGCTGTACATTTTCAACAGGATGTAGTGGAAAATATGGAGATACTTGATGATGAATAGATGATTCCATATTTTAGATTTTATATAAACATAATTCAGATAATAGTGCTTCCAGATTAATTGATGCACACCCTATTCTTTCATCAGCAGCACCGTAATACACATATAATGTTTCTGCTTCAACAATAGCCCCAGACGGAAAACAAACATTGTTTACAACGCCCTTCTTTTCCCAGACTTCATTTGGTTGAAAGAGTGGATAGGGTAATCTGGCAATTTCTATATGTGGGTTTTCTAGATCAAATAATGCTGCACATGCTGAATATATATAACCTTCTATTTCATCATGCACACCATGGTAAATGACCAGCCAACCTTTATTTGTTTTAATAGGTGGGCAGCCTCCGCCCACATAGCTTATTTCATGGGAATGTTTTGGACTGATCATGATGCAATCTTGAAAATGCATAAAATAGTCTATCCAAAATTGTGGGGTTAATTCATTCAGTTCTTTAACACGTGTAATGAGAATATCAGGTTTAATTCTATGCATGAAATAGAAATACCCGCCAATTTTTTCTGGAAAAAAAATTAAATTTTTATCCCAAAGTAAAAAACGCGCATCTGATTGTCCATGACTTTTCCAATGTGCATTATACCTAAGGTATTTTTCATTAATGTCTTTTTTTGATTCCGCTAATTCACTAAATCGCGGATAATTAAGTTTAGGCACAATTACCCCCTTTTTAGTGAAAATGGCTAAGTCATTAGAAACGGCTAAAGCGCCAAGGGCGTTTATGCCATCAAATGCGGTATAGGTTAGCATAAACTCATGATTGATTTGAACAATTCTTGGGTCTTCAATGCCTTGACTTTCGTAATCATATTCTGGTATAATGACTGGCGCTTCACTTCTTGATAGTATATAATTGGGAACCGTTAAAGTGCAATAGCCTATGGTTGAATAATTATTTTTACCTACCGCTCGATAAAACATATGAATAACGCCATTGTAACGAATCAATGCAGGATTCAATACCCCCTCGCATTCGAAAGCAGCATTTGTTTTTTCAAGGACTACACCGTGCTTTTTGACTGTTATCATATTTGGTCATACCCACTTTTTATGATTGTTTGAATTAATTTGAATCGACCATTTGGTTTAATACAATTGGCCGAATGCGCCGGAATCACAATCGCTCCTCCTGTTTTGAGTACGTGGCTTTTTCCGTCAATTACAATTTCTGCTTCACCATCTATGAGCTGAATGAACGTATCAAAAGGCGTTTTCTTTTCAGTTAAGCCTTCACCGCTGTCAAACGACATCACACTAATATTGCCTGTTGATTTTCTTAAAATGGTTTTTATGACCACTGAATTGGGTATATATTCAATGATTTCTACGGTGATATACACTTTGGCTTTTTCTACTTCACTGTTGCCTTTTTCATTTGATAATGGTAGCATATTTAAAGTTTAGTAAAGGTTCGTTTTTAGTAAATGATTTTTATTACAATTTGTACTTGAATCCTTATATGTTTTACAGATTCTCTAAAGCCTCTCTTTTTTTATTGGCCATTGCTTTAAAGAAGGATGGCGTAAGGCCAGTGATTTTTTTAAATTGGTTTGAGAGGTGGGCAACGCTGCTGTAGTGCAGCTTCCAGGCTATTTCAGTTAAATTCAATTCATTGTAAATGATTAACTCTTTTACGCGTTCAATTTTATGTAGTATAATGAATTGTTCAATGGTACTGCCCTGTGTTTCAGAAAACAAGTTAGACAAGTACGTATAATTGTAAGACAGTTTTTCACTTAAATAAGTTGAAAAGTTTACCTCGGGTTCGTCTTCATTGTAATGAATCATTTCAATGATTACACCTTTGATTTGACTGATAATAATGGCTTTTTTATCGTCAATTAATTCGAGCCCGAATTTTAAAAGCTTTTCACGAAAAAAACCTAACTTTTTAAAGTCTATTGGTTGTGTCATGAGTACTTCGCCAAGGTCAATTCTTTGATACGGAATGTCTAGGTCTAATAAAATTTCTTTTACCAATAGCTTACACCTTAAGCTGACCATAAATTTTATATACACTTTCATGATAATTCACCAAAACTGCAGTGCGTTTAGTTTGTGCAGAGACAATAAAGAGACCAGAGAATGGGTAGAATCCTGTTATTCTTTGTAGAATATGGTAAAGGATAGAATCCTATTAATCGAGATATCTGTAAGGTACGCTATTTCGATTGTATTGTACTTTTTATATCCACTTGTTACACTTTTTTTTGATTTGATTTGTTAGTATCATTAACTTTAGACGTATGTACTTTAGTGTTCTTCCACAACAACCACATCCGATGCTGTCCTATTTAAGAGTGGGTAGACTATTGTATTATTCATTAGCCATATTTGTTTTAGAGTCTTGGTTTTATTGGGTTAAGCTAAATGAAGCCTATCAACTGTATTCAGCGTGGGTAATCTTCTTTTGGGCTTGGAGCTTTATGTTCTCATTTATTCATATTTTTTTGGTATTGGCAGATGGATGGAGCAGATACCAAAATTATAAACGTGCCAAAGACCAATTTTTCGTGCATGGTTTTAACAGAAGGATTGTTGATACATATATTGGATCTAAATGCCAACGCATGGCTGCATTAGAAGCTGCCAAAGAATTGGGTATCGGCGATGAAGTAAAAGCCTATTTTATCGCCAAAGGCGTTAAATGGTACCATTATGTACCTTATTTTATGATTAAGGACCCTTGGTTTGGCTTTAAAAAACATTTTTGGTCTAGAACATTTTTAGAACCCAATTATAAACCCAAGTTTAATTATTCCGATTACCAACAACTAGCTTTACAAACATGATTATTTCAGGTCTTAATTTAAGTAAAGCATATGGTAAGCGGAAAGTACTTGATAATGTAAGTATTGCTTGTGCAGCGGGTGAAATTTGCGGTCTATTAGGGGCAAATGGTGCAGGTAAAACCACTTTATTTAAGATTTTGTTTGGGCTGGTAAGCCAAGACACTGGTACTGTTACATTACCTGAAAACGCGCTAAAGCCTATCGGAGGAATTATTGAAAAGCCGGCTTTATATGAATATTTAAATGCTTATGATAATATCCATTTGTTCGCAAGTATTCAAGGATTAAAACTGAATAAAGCACAAATAGCAGAGCAGTTGATTAAAGTTGGTTTGCCAACCAATCGATTGGATAAAGTGGCTAATTTTTCGATGGGCATGAAACAAAGATTGGGCATAGCCATTGCATTATTGAATAATCCGGCTTGTTTGGTATTAGATGAACCTTTTACTGGATTAGATCCGTTGGGTGTTAGTTCATTAAGAAAATTGATTGCCGATTTAGCAGAGAAAGAACATTTGGCAATTATTTTGTCTTCGCATATCATTGAGGAGCTTAGTAAATTATGCCATACGCTGTATGTGTTAAAAGAGGGGAAGTTGGTCAATTCAGGACCGGCGCAACAATTGATTGCAGACAATACCAGTGTATACAGCATCTGTGCTAGTAATATTAAAGATGCCAAATGCCTTGCCAATTATGAGGTTGAATACAAGGGGAATTGTGCATTCGTTAATATTGAAGCAGCGGAAGTACCCAATTTAATTCAAAGCCTAGACAAAGAAAATATACTCATCACTTCATGCACACCCGAATTGAGCATGGAAAAATTATTTGAAACCACCCATTGATGCAAGCATTGTTAAAGGCGGAAATATTTAAGTTGTTCAAACAAAGCAAAACCTATTATGCTTTAGGTGCATTATTGTCAATTGAGGGCATCATATTTTTTAGTGCGTATTATCAAGGAACCAATATTATTGATTTGTTGTTAGAGAATTTGAAACAGAAATTTTATTTCGAAGGGACGCTTTTGAATGGCAACTTATTGGTGTATTTAATTTTAAACACCCTTTGGTTTCATCTTCCTTTGATATTGATGATTGTTGTATCAGGTACGCTGACAGCAGAATACAAAGACAGAACTTTGCAAACAATTATGTTGCAGCCAGTTCGTAAATGGCAGTTGATTTTGAGTAAATATATTGTAGCGATTGTATTTACCCTACTGGTCGTTTTTTTATTAGCCATTAGTTCCTTTGGTTTTTCGTATTTGCTTTTTGGGAAAGGCGATTTAGTAGTCTATATTAACGGGCTCAACTTTTTTGACGCAGCAGATGCAGTAAAACGCTTGCAATGGTCATTTATGTCTGGCGCTTTATCAATGGTCTTTTTTTCTATTGTCAGTTTAACGATTGCAGTTGTGCTAAAAGAAGCAACAAAAGTGTGGATTGTGTCAGCATTTTTTTTGATACTATCTAATATTCTCTTGAAAGTTGATTTTGGGGATAATTGGTTCAATCAACTCTTTTTTGCAAAATTGAATGATACTTGGCAATACTTTTTCTATTACCAAATTAATTGGGAACAGATAGGGTTTAATAGCGTATTGACTTTGGGGTATTGTACTGCAATGATGGGATTTGGGATTTATTGGTTTCAACAAAAAGATATTGGGTAATGAAAAAAATACAATTGAGCATATTATTCAGTTTGATGGTAATATTTGCTGACATACAAGCACAAGCAATTGATGCAGACTTATTAAAAGTGAAACAACGATTAGATTCAATTGTATTTTTTAGTACTCAGTTAAAGTTAGCAGTGGACATATCTTTTATCAATATGCCTGTAAAAACCGCACAAATGGTTTACACAAAGGGTAAGCGGGTTAAGTTTTCTTCTGATGATTTTGTGATGTTGCCCAAACGTGGTTTAGATTTCTCCTTGAATAGTTTATTAGAATACGCATTTATTACAGTTGACCGAGGTGTTGAACAAAGAGGCGGTAAACCATTAAAAGCAATCAATATCATTCCAACAGATAAACGGGCGGATTTTTCTATTGCAACCATTTTATTAGATACTAAATTAAAGCGTGTTGTTGAAACGGAAATCAATACAAAAAAAGATGGAACCTATATGTTGACTTTTCAGTACAATACAGATCAAAAAGTATTACCTGACCATGTTACGGTGAATTTTGAAATTGAGAAAATTAAAATCCCCATCAACTTCATGGGGAAAGACACCCAATTTGATAGAAAGAAAATGAAAGCAGCAGGCACCAAAACAGGTGCAATTTATTTGACGATGAGTCAATATCAAATCAAAACCAGTTTATAATTAGGATATTTGTCCATGGATTATTTTGTTTCCGACGACCAGTTTAACCAGCTCTACCCTCCAGCAATCGCTGCTTTAGCTAGTAGGCATTGGACCCCGATACAAATAGCCAAAGAAGCAGCAGCATTTTTAGCAGTTGGGCAAAGTCCTAAAATTTTAGATATCGGCAGCGGGGTAGGTAAGTTCTGTATGGTTGGGGCTTATTTTCACCCACAGGCAGAATTTATTGGGATTGAACAAAGGGGGTCTTTAACAACAATTGCACAGGATCTTGCAAAAAAATTGGCTTTGAAGAATACCCATTTTTTAACAGGTAATTTTACAGACATTAATTTTCATGCGTATCAACATTTCTATTTCTATAACGCCTTCTATGAAAACATCATAGACAATGATCCCATTGATCAATTGATTGACCACAATCCTGAGCTATTTAACCTGTACAATCGAAAATTGTATAAGGCACTCAAACCATTACCTATTGGTACGCGTATTGCAACGTTTCACAGTTCTGAACATGAAATGCCTTCATCCTATCAAGTGGTAGGTATAGGTAGTCATGAGGACCTTAAATTTTGGATTAAAGTTTGATCAGTTTTTTGGTACAATATTTTTAGTCTCGCCTTTGTCTACCCCTTTTATAAAATGGATGAGCCCTTTAAAATACGTTGATTGGTCATCATACATGCTCATATGTCCACCGTTAGCACAATACAGATACGTGCCATTCTGAACTGCTCCTGCCATCCATTTCATATGTTCAGGATCCATTGTATCATGTTCAGCACCAATCACCAAACTAGGAACACGTATTTGGTTTAGCTGAGATTTCACAGACCATGTGGCCAGTTTACCAGCAATCCCAAATTCACTTGGTCCTTGCATCGTAACATATAAGGCTTGATTCATTTTGGCAAAAGACCGATTAACTGGTTCTGGCCAATCTGCCAAGGGCATTCTTAAAATATGCTTGGTATAAAAATGATTATATAATAAATCCATGTACTTCGGATTTGAAAAATCCTTTTTGGCTTCCAATCCTCTGATGGTATCTAAGATTTTCGGGTCCATTTGTTTGGCTAAAACATCATCTGCGTATTTGCCATATTCAACGGCATCGCTCATCATATTAGATATGATGACGCCTTTTACATGCTGCTGGTATTTTAGCGCATATTCCATTGCTAGAATGCCTCCCCATGAATGGCCCAATAAATAAAAATTGTCTTGGTTTAATTTTAATGCCTGTCTTACTTGCTCTACTTCGTCAACATAACGTGCTAAGTCAAATAAGCTTGAATCTTTAGGATCTTGAGAATTGCCACAACCCAATTGGTCGTAGTAAATGATTTCAATGCCTTCTGCTGGCATAAAATTTTCGAAACATTCAAAATATTCGTGCGTAGCGCCTGGTCCACCATTTAACAATAACAATTTCATTCTTGGATTATTTCCAATCCGTTTGGTCCAAACATTGAAACTGCCTTTTGCTGTAGTGATAGGGATCATTTGAACACCACCGTTTTGAACGCCTTTGGTGGTTTGTTTAAAATAATCGGTATTTGCTGTTACCTCATCATGATTGGTTGTTTTACAACCAAAGAAGGACGTCATACAAATCAATACAACTAGTATATTAAGCTTTTTCATGTATCGTTTAAATTAAGGTAACTCAATTTAACACGAAATTCCTTTTAATTGAATCAATTGTTTGTATAAATGACGTGTAATGCTGCCTGGTTGTCCGTCTCCAATTAATTGACCGTTGATTGAAGTAACGGGTCGTATATTTTTAGTAGAACTACTGATAAAAGCTTCTTTGGCTCTAGCCAACATGTCTATGTTGATATTGGCTTCTTTAATGGTATAATCCTTTAGATGCAATATATATTTTCGAGTAACACCATGTAGTATATGTTCTTTTGGCGTAAGTACTTCGCCCTGCTCTGTCACCATAAAAAAGTTGGCCCTTGGGCATTCGGTTACCATTCCATTCAAAAAATAGAGTACGTCATCTGCTCCGGCAGCTTTGATGGTGGGTTGCAAGTAAATCGCTTTTAAATAATCAATGGTTTTGATCTGTGGTAACTGGCGTTGGTGTTGGTAAGTAATCAGTTTCAGCCCATTTTCAAATGGTTGATTTTGGTAATTAAAGACCGATTGACTGATGATCAGATTTGGATTGCCTATTGAATAACCATCTGATGAATCTCCACCAGTTAGTGTTATACGAATACCTGAATTCAGGAGTTGATTTTTGTTGATTAATTGGCCAATTATATCAATCAGCTCCGATTGAGTTAATGGGACTTGCAAATGCATGGATTCTGCTGATGCGAAAAATCGCGAAATATGGTCTGCTAAAAAAATTGGTTTACCATCAACGGTAACCAGAAAATCAAAAATGCCGTATCCCCTTTGAATGGCTAAATCGCTAATGGGTAAAGCGGCTTCATGAGCTGGAACAAAATCATGGTTTAAAAAAATGTATTGCATGGCCATTATATTGCAATGGTTCTAAACGTCAAGTTGATGCGCAAGTCTTTTACTTTTTTTGTTGGTGGTAGTTGATGTTGCCAATGGTCTTGTGTAGCGCCTTTCATGACCAATAAACTTCCATTGTGCAAAAAAATGTCTTTTTTTTCTTGGGTGCTTTTATGCTTGAATAGAAATCGTCTTTCTGCCCCAAAACTGATGGATGCAATGGCGCCTTGTTTTTTTAATTCTGGTTCTGCATCGCTATGCCAGCCCATGCCTTCTTCTCCTGTATGATATAAATTTAACAAGCAGGAGTTATAGGTTTCATTTGAAATGGTTTCAATGGTTTGCTTCAACAATAGCAATGTTGGTGTAAAGGGTAAAGCTTGTTTAACACTATTAGAATAGCGATACAGAAAGGGTTCTGTGCCATACCAAGCAACTTTTCTTTTGGTGACAATGGGTTTCCCGAACATGATGAGTTGGTCGTTTTTCCACTCAATGGTTTCTAGTAAATTTTGAAGATGATTGTTGGCTTCAACTTGGTTAAATATACTGCCCCAATAATATGCTTCTCCATCATATGGAAGCAGATTGATTAAGTCGGCATTAAACAGTGAGGATTGCATCTACCAACATTTAGCCTGCATTAACAATGGCAACAGAATGTATGGCTGCACTAATGTCTTTAATTAAGGAAGGCTCTTTTTCAATAGCATTTCCCACAACAATAATATCAGCACCTGCTTTACAATTGAGGTAGGCTTTTTCAGGCTCAGTGATGCCCCCACCAACAATCAATGGAATATCAATATGTTTGGCAACATTCTCAATCATGGTTTCTGTGATGGCTCTTTTGGCACCACTACCAGCATCCATATAAATCAGTTTCATGCCCAGCATTTCACCTGCCATTGCGGTACACATGGCAATTTCGCTTTTGTCAGCTGGGATTGGAGATGCATTGGATATATAACTCACCGTGGTTGGTGCACCGCCATCAATCACCATATAGCCAGTTGGCATAATTTCTAAACCAGATTTTTTAACAAATGGTGCTGAAATAACGTGTTGGCCAATCAGTAATTCTGGATTACGTCCAGAAATTAACGATAGGTACAACAACGCGTCTGCATATTTGCTTACTTGTGAAGGTGATCCTGGGAATAAGATCACAGGTATATGGCAAGACGCTTTAATTTGTTGAATGCATTCGTCTAAATGGCTTGAAATAACGAGGCTTCCACCTACAAAGAAGAAATCAACATTGGCTGCAACTGCAAGGGTTACAAGTTCTTGGATGCTGCTTGCATCCACTTTATCTGGATCTATCAATACTGCAAAGGATTTCTTGCCCGTTCTCTTTCTCGTGATGATTTGTTGGTAGATCGCTTGCTTCATGCCTAATATGGATAGTCTTGCAAAAATGCAGAAAAGTTTTCGTTTAAAGCATTTATTGCCTCGGTTTGTCTGTTCAAAAGACTTTTGACAGTTTTGTTTAACCTTTTGAGGCCAAAGTATCAACCTTTTACACACCCAAAATCACCTAAAAATCTTATTGACACCTGTGTATAATCGGGCAAAACCAACGTGGATTTGAGCTAGCAATTTATCCACCTTCCTTATCCACAAGCTGTGCATATTTACGGTATTGGATTTTGAAAATGGAAAGATATTTTCGTCAACCGCCTCTACAAATCACCGTTTGGCAGGGACCCATTAATGACACTTTAAACCATAACTGCGATATGCCTAATCCACGCGCTCCAAAAGGCTTGCAATTCAGCCGCCGCTTCACCAAAGATGGTGTTAGCCCCTACGATATGTTCGAATACGATTACCGCGACAGCGTAATCAAAAACCCGAACGGCGAAAAGGTTTTTGAAATGAATAATGTAGAAGTTCCAAAACAATGGAGCCAGATTGCTACAGATATTCTTGCTCAAAAATATTTTAGAAAAGCTGGTGTTCCACAACCGGATGGTTCACTAGGAAGAGAAACCAGTGTGAAACAAGTAGCGCATCGTATGGCGCATTGTTGGAGAGTATGGGGTGAACGTTATGGTTATTTTGCTTCAGAAAAAGATGCACAAGTATTTTATGATGAATTAGCATACAGCATTTTAAATCAGGCTTGTGTGCCCAATTCACCACAATGGTTCAATACAGGCTTACACGAAGTGTATGGCATCACTGGAAAACCACAAGGGCACTATTATGTGGATCCTAAAGACAGCAAGCTTAAAAAATCTACCAATGCATACGAACGCCCTCAACCACACGCTTGCTTCATCTTAAGTGTAAGTGACGACTTGGTTAACGAAGGCGGTATCATGGATTTGTGGACGCGTGAAGCCAGAATCTTTAAATATGGTTCTGGGGTGGGAACCAATTTCTCTCAAATTAGAGGTAGCGGTGAAAAATTAAGTGGCGGTGGTACATCAAGTGGATTGATGAGCTTCTTAAAAATTGGTGACCGTGCAGCTGGTGCCATTAAAAGTGGCGGTACTACAAGAAGAGCAGCTAAAATGGTTTGCTTAGACTTAGACCATCCAGAAATCATGGAGTTCATTAACTGGAAAGTAGAAGAAGAGAAAAAAGTAGCTGCATTGGTTGCAGCTGGTTATGATAATGGTTATGAAGGAGAAGCTTATGCAACCGTATCAGGTCAGAACTCTAATAACTCAGTAAGAATCCCTAACGAATTTTTCCGTGTTTTAGAAGCTGGTGGCGATTGGGAATTGAAAGCCAGAACCGATGGCAGAGTGATGAAAAAAATTCCTGCTTCAGAAGTATGGGATAAAATTTCTTATGCAGCATGGCGTTGTGCAGACCCAGGTACACAATACGATACCACTATCAACGAGTGGCATACCTGTCCAAAAGGTGGTCGCATTAACGCGTCTAATCCTTGTTCTGAATACATGTTCTTAGACAATACTGCATGTAATTTGGCTTCCATCAACTTGCGTAAGTTCCACAACGACGACAACAATATTTTTGACGTTGAAGGATTTGAATATACTACTCGTTTATGGACAACAGTGCTTGAGATCTCTGTATTGATGGCGCAATTCCCATCAAAAGAAGTAGCGCAATTGTCATACGATTACAGAACCCTGGGCTTGGGCTTTGCCAACTTAGGATCCATGTTAATGGTAAGTGGTATTGCTTATGACAGTGAAGAAGCACGTGGTATTGCCGGCGCTATCTCAGCCATCATGACTGGGGTTGCTTATAAGACATCCGCTGAAATGGCTGCCTTCTTAGGTACATTTGATAAGTACGAAGAAAACAAGGAAGACATGTTGCGTGTAATGCGCAATCACCGCGCAGCTGCATACGATGCAACGGAAGCCTATGTTGGGCTTGAAATTAAGCCACAAGGTATTAAAGCGCAATACTGCCCCGATTATATGTTGAAAGCAGCAACCCGCGCATGGGATGATGCCGTTCAACTGGGTGAAAAATATGGTTATAGAAATGCTCAAACCACCGTTATTGCACCTACAGGAACCATTGGTTTGGTGATGGATTGTGATACGACTGGTGTTGAGCCAGACTTTGCCTTAGTGAAGTTTAAAAAATTAAGTGGTGGTGGTTATTTCAAAATCATCAACCAATCAGTACCTCAGGCTTTAAAGAACTTAGGGTATAATCCTGAGCAAGCAAAAGCGATTGAGCAATATGCTGTGGGGTCTGCCAGCTTTGAAAATGCACCGTATATTAACAATGAAAGCCTTGCTGCTAAAGGATTTACAGCAGCTGAAATTGAAAAATTAAACGGAGCAGCTCGTTCGGCATTTGAAATTGCTTTTATATTCAACCGCTTTACATTGGGTGATGCTTGTATGCAACGTTTGGGCTTTACACCTGCTCAATACGAAGATTGGAGCTTTAATCTATTAGAATCTATTGGCTTTACAGAAGCGCAAATTGACGCAGCGAATGATTTTGTTTGCGGAACCATGACTGTAGAAGGTGCGCCTTTCTTGAAAGATGAGCACTTAACTGTTTTTGATTGTGCCAACAAATGTGGTAAGAAGGGTGAAAGATATATCCATGCATATGGTCATATCCGTATGATGGCTGCTTGTCAACCATTCTTAAGTGGAGCGATTTCTAAAACCATTAACCTGCCTCATGAAGCCAGTGTTGAAGAAATTGCAGATTGTTATATGTTAAGCTGGCAATTAGGGCTTAAAGCGAATGCTTTATACCGCGATGGTTCTAAATTGAGTCAGCCATTGAGCAACAAAAGCGAGAAGAAAAAGAAAACAGAAGACGCTACAGAAGAAGCCGATGCTACACAAGCTGTGTTAACTGAAGAATCCACGATTGTGGATTTAGGCAAACTCACTGTTGATGAATTGTTAGAAGAGGTTACCAAGAGAATGACCGCTTCAACTGATACTGAGTTAAAACGCGCATTGTCTAGAATCGTTGAAAGAAAATCTTTGCCAGCCAAGCGCAGAGGCTTTACGCAAAAAGCAAAAATTGGCGGACAAGTAGTCTTCTTGAGAACTGGAGAATACAATGATGGTACTTTAGGTGAAATCTTTATTGATTTGGCTAAAGAGGGATCCACCTTGCGCAGCTTGATGAACTGTTTTGCTATTTCAGTGTCTGTTGGTTTACAATATGGTGTTCCACTAGAAGAGTTTGTAGACAAATTTGTTTTCACACGCTTTGAACCAGCCGGAATGGTAGACCATCCAAATATCAAAACCACTACTTCTTTGGTAGACTTCGTATTCCGTGCCCTAGGGTATGAATATTTAAATAGAACTGATTTGGTGCATGTGCTTGATAGACCTACTGTAGGCAATACAGGGGAAGAGGAGGGAGATGCTACTTTTTTGGGAAAGCCCGAACTCAGTAGTATCCGAGTAACAGCTCCATCGGCCAATACTACACCAGTAGAAGGGCCTAGTTCACCAAAATTGCAACGTGCAGCAGCTACTTCAGCTTCAGCCGCTGCAGGTAACAACGGAATGGATGCAGTGAATGCCGCTGCAAAGAGTATGCAAAGTGACGCACCTGCTTGCAGCACTTGCGGACACTTAACCATCAGAAGCGGTACTTGTTACAAGTGTTTAAACTGTGGCACCAGTATGGGTTGCAGTTAATTCGATAGCAGTTAATCCCTGCCCTAAAAAACATCTCCTCCGGATTCGTTCTGGGGGAGATTTTTTTTAGGTATAAAGCAAGCCTTTATTTAAATTGGGCCTATAAATTTTTGACATGAAACAAGTATGCTTATTTGTCTTAACCATTGTTGTAGCATCAACCGCATATGCTCAATCATTGTTTAACAAATCAAAACCAATTGCTTACACCAAAACAACCATTACCACCATCAAAGACACTTCTGTCAAATTAAAAGTCATCAAGATTGATCTAAAAGCACAAAAAGGATTCAATATTGATTCTGTTGTTGTAGTAGAACAAAAAGCCAGATTAGAAGAGTCGGTCATGCATTTTTATAAAGACAGTAAAGTGGTGCAAAAAGTATTGGTGCCTTATTGGATTAAAAATATCATACCCATCGCAGAGTTTGCAGACTTTAATAAAGATGGTATCCCTGATATTAAATTTAGAATACGCACATTAGAAAAAGGGACTACAGCATTATTGAACTATAAAGTGTTTTTAATGAGTCAACAAAGCAAGTATAAAGTGATGAGTTTTGTTGATTTCTCTTCAGAAAAAGAGTACGATTTAAATGGGGATGGCATTGCTGAAATCATTGGATGCAGTACTACCAATTTTAATGGAAAAAATTATTGGGTATATAATATTTACAATTGGGTGAATGGCAGTTTGAAATCTGTATCAAAGGACTATGATTATCCTATTTGGACTTTGGTAGATAATAAAACCAATAAGGTCATTGCAAAAGATATTCCGGCAGATGCAAGATTGAGTACGTTGCGTGCATTTCCGAATGAGTATTATGCAAAATAATGCGCACGCATTCATCAAAAACAAATGAATGATAACTGTAAAATTCTTACATTCATAGCTCTAAGGAATCAGACAAAAAAGCGATATGGGAGACTTTCAAATTAAAAAACAACCCAAACAATACGATGTAGTGATTGTGGGTTCTGGCGCAGGTGGTGGTATGGCTGCATACACTTTATCTAAAGCTGGTTTAAAAGTTTGTTTATTAGAAGCAGGAGAAGATTATGATCCTGCTGTTAACTCATCTCAGTTAAAAAATCCATGGGAGTCACCCAGACGTGGTGCCAGTACTAAGTACCGACCATTCGGTGATTTTGATGGTTGTTATTGGGGATGGGAAATTGACGGAGAGCCATATACACAGGCCCCTGGCAGCCAAAAATTTGAATGGTGGCGTGCACGTATGATGGGTGGACGTACCAACCATTGGGGTCGTATATCCCTTCGGTTTGGGCCTAAAGATTTTAAAAGAAAAAGCATTGATGGCTTGGGCGACGATTGGCCAATTGGTTATGAAGACGTTAAGCCCTACTATGATAAAGTAGACAGATTAATTGGGGTTTTTGGTAGTAATGAGGGATTAGAGAATGACCCAGACGGGATTTTCTTGCCCCCACCCAAACCTCGCTTACACGAGTTGATGATTAAAAAAGCAGCCACTGGAATTGGCGTACCTGTCATTCCATCACGGTTGTCTATTTTAACTAAGAAAATTAATGAAGAGCGTGGCGCTTGCTTTTTCTGTGCTCAATGTAACAGAAGCTGTAAAGTGTATGGTGACTTTTCATCAGGATCTGTGTTGGTAAAGCCTGCTTTAAAAACGGGCAATGTAGATGTGATTACACAAGCCATGGCACGTGAAGTCATCACAAACGCAGAGGGGTTGGCAACTGGTATTTCATATGTCAACAAAGTAGACAATCTAGAATATCAAGTGAATGGCCGTGTGGTGATTTTGGCAGCCAGTACTTGTGAAACAGCACGCTTATTGTTAAACTCAAAATCAAAAAGGCACCCGAATGGTTTGGCCAACGACAGCAATGTAGTTGGTAAATATTTGCACGATTCTACAGGTGCAGCATTGGGTGGGGTATTGCCAGAACTTTTTGGTAGAAAGCGTTACAATGAAGATGGTGTGGGTGGTATGCACGTTTATACACCTTGGTGGTTAGACAATAAAAAATTAGATTTCCCAAGAGGTTACCATATTGAATATTGGGGCGGCATGAGCCAACCAGCTTACGGATTTGGCATGGGCATGCAAGGCTTGAATGGCAAGTATCAAGTAAATGGTAAGACCAAGGAGGCGGGGGGATATGGGTCCTCCTTGAAAGAAGACGTTCGTTTCTTTTACGGAGCAGGCGTTGGTATGGCAGGAAGAGGGGAGTCTGTGCCAGATATCAACAACTATTGCGAAATAGATCCAACCGTTGTAGATAAATACGGCATACCAGTATTAAGATTCAATACACGTCATTCCGATTATGAAATCAAGCAGGCCAAGCATATGAAGGAAACCTTTAAAGAAATCATGCACAATATGGGTGCCGTGATTACTTGGGGTGCAGACGATGACGCGTCTAATAATTACGGCTTGTCTAATCCAGGTAATATCATACACGAAGCTGGTACTGTAAGAATGGGTAACGACAGAAAAACATCTGCCTTAAATAAGTTTAGTCAGGCGCACGACTGCAAGACTTTGTTTTGTGTAGATGGATCACAGTTTGTTTCACAGGCGGATAAAAATATCACTTGGACCATCCTTGCGTTAAGCATGCGTGCCAGTGAATACATTATTGACGAAATGAAAAAACAAAACTTATAAGATGGACAGGAGAAAATCGATTAAGGCACTGATGATTGGCACTGTTGGTGCCGGTGTTTTGGTAGAAGCCTGCACCAGTGCCGATAAAAAAAATATTGCTGCTTCTGCTGATGCATCATTAGATGATCGCATGCAAGAAGAGAAAGCGTATTTAGCCAAAATAGACAAAGAACCAAAGTTTTTTAATGAACATGAAATGGCCACCATCACGGTTCTAGGTGACATCATTATGCCTAAAGACGATGTGAGTGGGAGCGCCAGTGATGCCAAAGTGCCAGAGTTTATAGAGTTCATTGTAAAAGATATGCCAACCCATCAAACCCCATTGCGTGGTGGATTGCGTTGGTTAGACTTGCATTGTTATAAGCTGTACGAGAAAGCATTTGTGAACCTGACTGCTGCTCAACAAATAACGGTAGTAGATTCAATTGCTTATCCAGAAAAAGCAGCCAAGGAATTGGCACAAGGGGTTTCCTTCTTTAATTTGATGCGCGATTTAGTAACCACTGGTTTCTACACAACTGAAATTGGCATCAAGGATTTGGGCTATGTTGGTAATGCACCCAATCAATGGAATGGGGTACCAGATGATGTATTAAAGCAATACAAACTAGCTTACACAGAAAAAGAGTTGAAAGAATGTGTGAGTTTTGACAAAGCATAGTTCACACAATGACCATCACAAATAAAATAAACAATGCCCCGAATAGTCGGGGCATTGTTTATTTAACTCACCCCACTTCCTGGGTTAATATTTTCTTCGGGGTTTACAAAATGTAGTTTGCCATTTGCATCTTCAGCCATCAAGATCATGCCATTGCTTTCTATGCCGCGCATTTTGCGGGGAGCCAAATTGCAAACCACCGTTACCTGTTTGCCCACAATTGCTTCTGGTGCAAAGTGCATGGCAATACCTGAAACAATAGTACGGGTTTCGAAGCCAAGGTCTACTTGTAATTTCAAGAGTTTATCTGCTTTTTCTACTTTTTCAGCCGCTACAATAGTGCCTACTTTTAAATCTATTTTGGCAAAATCATCAAATACAATTTCTGGTTTAACAGGTGATTGATTGACTGATTCACCAGTGTTTGCAGTTGCTTGGTCTGCAGCAGCGCTTTGTTGACTATTGTTTGTTGTAGCAATCGATTCTTTATTCACAGCAGCGGCTTTTAATTTTTCAATTTGTTTGGTGATTTCTTCGTCTTCAATTTTACGGAACAATAATTCAGGTGCTCTTAAACTATAGCCAACACTTAAGAGTTTCATGCTGCCTGCATTTTCCCAATCCAACATTTTGTCTACTACTTTCAATAAGTAGCATATTTTCTTGGCAGTAAAGGGTAAGAAGGGATTCGACAAAATAGCCAGGTTTGCTGTTAACTGTAAACAGATATGCAAACAGTTGTTTATCAATTGTTGTGCAGCTGGGTTTTCGGCCAATTGCTTAGCGAGTATCCAGGGTTCTTTCTTCTGCATGTATTGATTCCCGATCCTTGCTAAATTAATCACTTCAAATTGGGCATCCCTGAATTTATAGTCTTCTAATAGCTGTTCAATTTTCGCTTTGGATTGTTGAATGGCTTCTATGGTGGCGTGATCTAATTCGTCTAATACATCATTGTGCAATGGCGGTACTTTTCCATTGCATAGTTTGTGCATCAATACCAAGGCACGGTTGATAAAGTTGCCGAATATGCTGACCAACTCACTGTTGTTGGCATCTTGAAATCCTTTCCAAGTAAATTCACTGTCTTTGCTTTCTGGTGCAATGGCCGTTAAGTAATACCTCAACGTATCCGCCAGCTGTGATCCCCCATTTTCTGGCTTAATAAAATCATTGATATAGTCTTCCATTTCGAGTTTCCAGTTTCTACTGGTACTCATTTTGTCGCCTTCCAAATTCATGAATTCGTTGGCAGGAACATTGGTGGGTAAAATATTTCCATGCAATTGCAACATCACAGGGAAAATGATGCAATGGAAAACGATATTGTCTTTTCCAATAAAATGAATCAGCTTGGTGTCTTGGTCTTCCCAATAAGGTCTCCAATCTTTTCCGGTGTTCAATGCCCATTGTTTGGTGGCACTGATATAACCAATGGGTGCGTCAAACCAAACGTACAATACTTTACCCTTGCCCCCTTCAACATCCGCAGGCAATGCAACACCCCAATCAAGGTCGCGGGTAACGGCCCTTGGTTGCAAGCCTCCATCAATCCAACTCTTGCATTGGCCTACTACTGTAGAGCGCCAATCATTGCCATGCTCTTCAATGATCCATTTCCGTAAAAAGGCTTCGTGCCTGTCTAGCGGGAGATACCAGTGCTTGGTTAATTTTTTAATGGGTGTATGGCCACTTAAAGTGCTTACTGGATTAATCAATTCATCGGGGCTTAAACTTTTCCCGCAGCTTTCACATTGGTCTCCATAAGCCGCTTGAAACCCACAGTTGGGACAGGTTCCCTTGATATAACGATCTGCTAAAAAGCTCTGTGCTTGTTCATCGTAATACTGTTCTGACGCTTTGGTAATTAGGTCGCCCTTATTATTTAATGCTGTAAAAAATTCACTGGCTGTTTCATGGTGAATGGGTGAGCTGGTTCTATGGTAAATGTCGAACGATATGCCTAAATCATTAAAATTCTGCTCAATGATTGGATGATACTTATCAATGATGGCTTGTGCAGTAGTGCCTTCTTTGGTAGCTTGAATAGGAATAGCTGTGCCGTGTTCATCACTGCCGCAAACAAACACCACGTCTCTTTTTTGCGCCCTTAAATAGCGTACATAAATGTCTGCTGGTAGGTATGCGCCGGCCAAATGGCCGATATGTTTTAGCCCATTGGCATAGGGTAGGGCAGCGGTAATCAAATATCTTTTCGGTTGCTTCATATTCTGTTGCTTCTTGTTCTATACTGCTGATTGCAGGCGGCAAAGGTACTAAAAGCAGATTTATTTGGAAATTCAGGAAATTGCTATAATTTTGATATCATAATAATATTAAAATGAAAATTATGGAAAAGACCATTAAAGCGGCGCAAGGGTTTTTGGTTTTGCTATTGGTGACTATTTTGTTGGTAGCAGGTATTTATGCCCTTACACAAATTAAGGGAGCAGAAGATGGGTTAAAATATGCCCTTATTTGGGGTGCTATTATTGATTTAATTGTCATCTTCTTTTTACTATTGGGTTTGGTAGTTGTTCAGCCCAATACCAGTGTAGTGCTTACTTTTTTTGGTAAGTATGTAGGTACCGTAAAAGACAACGGGCTCTTTTTTGTAAATCCATTGTACACCAAGCAAAAAGTGTCTTTGCGTTTGCAAAGCTTAGAAAGTACCAAGTTAAAAGTGAATGATAAATTGGGGAATCCAATCGAAATTGCAGCCGTGATACTTTGGCAAATTGAAGACACGTATAAAGTTTGCTTTGACGTGGTTAATTTTTCAAGTTATATGACCAATCAAAGTGAAGCAGCGTTGCGCCATATGGCGTCTACTTGTCCTTATGATAGTATTGATGATGAACACGCAGCAGTCACTTTGCGTGATGGCGGGGAAAAAGTAATTGCCATGCTAGAGTCTGAGTTAAATGAACGCATGTTGAAAGCGGGTATTGTGATTAAAGAAGCACGTATCAGTCACTTGGCGTATGCACCTGAAATTGCACAAGCCATGTTACAGCGTCAACAAGCTACAGCCATTGTATCTGCACGCAGTAAAATTGTTGAAGGGGCGGTGGGTATGGTTGAAATGGCATTAGATATGTTGTCTAAAAAACAAGTAGTGGAATTAGACGAAGAGCGTAAAGCAGCCATGGTGAGTAATTTGCTGGTGGTATTATGTGGTGATAGAGCCGCTTCACCAGTAGTCAATACAGGTACACTGCATCAATAATAAATTGATTTGTTTTGAGTAAGAAATCTTTTGTTTTAAGAATAGATCAACAAACGTATGCCGCCCTGGAAAAATGGGCGGCAGACGAGTTTAGGAGTGTGAATGGTCAAATTGAAATGTTGATTGATCAATCTTTGCGCAATGCAGGTAGAAAAAAAGACGCGGCAACCCTTAAACCAAAACCCAAGAAAAATACTTAAATGAAAAGACAGTCTTTTTTGCAAATGGCTGGAATGGGATTGATGGCAATGCCAGCATTAGCTAAGGCAGCTGGCAATAGGAGTAAAAAAATAAAAGTGCCGCCTTATTTGCAACCAGGTGATACCATTGGCATTACCTGTCCTGCGGGTTTTTCGTTATTAGACACGATCCAGCCATCGATTGATTTAATCAAAAGCTGGGGGTACCAAATTCAAGTAGGCAATACCGTTGGAAAGACAGACCATACTTTTGGAGGAACGGACGCCGAGCGCGCACAAGATTTTCAACAAATGATGGATGACCCCAATATCAAAGCCATTCTTTGTGCAACTGGGGGATATGGTGCAGTCAGAATGGTAGACTTGTTAGACTTTAAACATTTCAAACAATCACCCAAATGGGTTATTGGTTTTAGTGATATCACCGTATTACATAGTCATTTGCACCAAGTCATGCATATAGCTAGTTTGCACTCAAAAATGTGTGGCAGTTTTCCCAAAGATTGGGCTACTGCAGATGCCATTCAGCAAGCCAGTATTTTGTCAATCAAAGATGCGTTAGAAGGAAAAAAAATTACTTATCCATCTATTCCAGTGGAGCATAATCGATTAGGTACTGCTAAAGGCATTTTGGTAGGTGGTAATTTAAAAATTCTAGAGAACCTCAATGGTTCGGCGTCTATGATCAATACCGATGGAAAGATTTTGTTTGTAGAAGATGTAGGGGAGCCTTTATATAATATTGATCGCATGTTTTGTAATTTATTGCGATCTGGAAAGCTGACTAATTTGCAAGGATTGATTGTAGGGGGCTTTAGTAATATTAAAGTAGACAATCCTGCTGTGCCTTTTGGGAGGGATATATATACCATCGTTAAAGAAAAAGTAGCGGCATTTAATTATCCAGTTTGCTTTGATTTTCCGGTTGGTCATATCAAAAACAATTTTGCACTCAAGTGTGGTTTGCCACATCAATTATTGGTAGAAAACAATATTGTCCAATTAACTGAAGTTTAGCTGTCATTACAAAAACGAAAAGGCACAACAAAATAGCACATATAAATGGGTGAATTGACAAAAATATTGCTCCGTATCCTACCTTTTCTCGTAATTATTTTAGTGCTGATAATAAGAGTAAGAAAAGGTAAACTTTCAAAAGATGATTTAGGTATTAGAAAACCTGAAACAAATGTGAAGGCAGTTATTTGGTGTGTGTCATTTTTTATCTTTTGTATTTTGACTGAGCTAATCCTCTTTCAGTTCAGACTTTTAGAATTTAAAAATTATGAGTTCAACATCAAGATAAGTTTTCTTAAAATAGGTGGCATGGTATTCATAGCACCTATTGCGGAGGAACTGCTTTACCGAGGATTTTTTTTAACTAAGCTTATTCAGTTTAATGTCAATAAACACTTAGCAATTTTTATAATTGCTATTTTGTTTGTTCTTGTTCATTCATTCGTATTCGACAATACACTTTCTTCAAAAATTGGTATAATTCAGATATTCATTGATGCAACGCTTTTCGGGTATGCAAGGCTGACAACAAAATCTATTTACACACCCATAACAATGCATATAATTGGAAATTTAATCGCAACCGCTGAAATGTATTTATTATGAAAAAGCAACTATTAACAATGCATCACTTCATTGTTGCTATTATTTTAATGATCAAAGGAGTTGATAAAATTCAACACCATCACAGTTTAATTGGATGGACAATTCTATTATTAGGTATAATCATCATGGTATATTTTATATTTATAAAACGCTCAAAAAAACCACACTCATTGTTGGAGATAATTATCCATTTATTTGAAAGTATTGCTTTATTCTTGACAACCTATGTTTATTTTCAGGAAGGTAAAACTTTGTTACCTTATATCACTTTAATTGCAGGAATAGGATTTTTTATAGCAACGTTTATTCACTTGAAAAGAAAAGAAACGTATTCAAAAGAAAACAATTTGGAAGAAAAAGTAACGAACCGCTAACACGAACTGTTTAATATGATTCAGATACCGCCATACCTAAAAAAAGGAGATACCATAGCCATTACTTGTCCTGCAGGTTATATGGAAAAGAAAAAAATTGCCAACTGTGTTAAGACCCTTCAACAGTGGGGCTTTCAGGTGATGATAGGCAAAACGGTAGGTAGTGCATCTGCCAATTATTTTAGTGGTACAGATGAAGAACGCAGAGATGAGTTGCAAGCATTATTAGATGAACCAAGCATTAAAGCCATTCTTTGCGGAAGAGGCGGCTATGGCGTTACTAGAATCATTGATCAACTTAATTTTTCAGCTTTTAAAAAGCAGCCCAAATGGCTAATTGGTTTTAGTGATATTACGGTACTGCATGCGCATCTATTAACCAAGTGCCATACAGCTTCATTGCATGCACCAATGGCCAATGCGTTTAACCAAGGTGGAGTTAAACTGCCCTATGTGCAGTCTTTGCGCAAAGCATTGATGGGCACTAAAGCAAAATACAGTGCCGCAGCACATCCAATGAATCGACTAGGTAAAGTGACTGGTACATTAATGGGCGGCAACTTGGCATTGCTGGCCCATTTGGTTGGTTCTAATATGATGTATAAAACCAAGGGTGCCATATTATTTTTAGAAGACGTAGGCGAGTATGCGTACAATATTGATCGAATGTTTATTCAACTAAAAAGAGCCGGTATTTTAAGTCAACTTAGCGGGTTGATCTTGGGTGGGTTTACCGATCAAAAAGATACCACACGACCTTTTGGTCAATCTGTGGAAGCCATTATTCAGGAACATATTGCAGGGTATGATTATCCAGTATGCTATGGATTCCCTGTGAGTCACGGCATTGAAAATTATGCGTTAAAAGTTGGGGTGGTTTGTCAACTGAACGTGACAGCAATATCCGTTAAACTTCAAGAGCTGTAACAGTTATATTATTGCAACAAACGATTGAGCGCTTGTTGTACCATTGGTGCATCGGTTAAACGATTGTGTTCACCATTGGGAACCGTGATAAATGTATCGCCTTGTTTAAAATGGACTTTCAACTGCTCAGCATTGCTTAATGCAATTACGCCATCTTTGGTGCCATGAAAAATCGTAATTGGTGCAGTCACTTTTTGGATGTATTGATCGCTTGGGAATTTGAAATGCAATAATTGGTTTAAAGGATACATCCATAAATATCTGCCCAATAAAGAAGGCAGGCTATTGTATGGTGTTTCTAATATCAGCTGTTTGCAATCCCTAACAGATGCCAATTGGGTTGCAATGCCGGTACCAATTGATTTACCATAAATGATGATTTCTGATGGTTTGAATCTTAGTTTGGCCAACATATACAATTGCAAAGCACCTTCGTATAAATTGGTTTCAGTTAATTCCCCTCTTGATTTTCCAAAGCCAGGATAATCAATCATCCATACTTCGTATTGCTGACTCGTAAACAATGTGGCATATCGGGCATAATGCCCAATATTTTTTCGATTACCATGGAAATATAATACAACCCCTTTACGAACAGCGTCTGGAACGGTGAAATGAACTACATGAAATTTTGTAGTGGCATCTAATGGTATGACCGATTCTTCATGTGGTTGTTGAAATCCATAGGATTGATTGTCTGCAATTGTTTCAGGATGAAACAGTAAATGATCTTGAACAATATATAAAACAGACCCTACCAGTGCATACACCAGCAAAGCTATTTTTAGATAAAAGAAAAAACGGATCCTTTTCACGTTGCTAAGTTAAGCAGATTGCACACTTAATACTTGAGAATATCTCGAATAAAATTATGATACTCTGAAAATGAAGGCAGGTTATTATGTCCGCCACCATGAATACTGATCAGCGTAATTTTATGCGGATTAATTTGTTGTAATTTTTTACTGTGTTTAATGGGGATAAGCCAATCTTTGGTACCATGAATAATATATGTATGGCAGTTGACTTTTTTAATCCATTGGTCCGTTTGTAATTTGTATCGAAGGGTTAATTTGTGCGGAATAAATGGGGTAAAGCGTTCAGCCACTTTAATAAAACTATAATAAGGGGCATCGAGTATTAAATAACGTGGTGAATTGTCTGCAGCAATTTTAGTTGCAAATCCGCTGCCCAAACTTCTGCCATACACCAAAATATGGTGCTCTGGATATTTTTGCTTCAGTGACTCGTATACAAATTGCATATCAGCCAACATTTCTCGTTCACTTCTTTTTCCTGTGCTCTTTCCAAATCCACGATAGTCAACCAGTACAACATCGTATTGAAACCGATAAAAGTCTTTGGCATATTTGGCCCATCCCTTGATGCTTCTAGAATTGCCGTGAAAATATAAGATTAATCCCTTGGGCTCGGTCACATAAAAGTGCAATCCATTGATTCGAACCCCCTCACTGACGTCAAAAAATAATTCTTCAAAGGGGGCATCGTATTTGTATTCAAAATCTTGTGCTAATTTTTCAGGTTTAAAAATTAGTTTTTCTTGAATTAAGTAGCCGACCAGTACAATCAGTAAATAACCAATAACAATGTATAAAATAATGGTGCCCATGGCAAGTTATTCTTCCCCTTCAGGGAATACCCTGTTCAGCTTCATATTAGACACAGGTGCTACAATCAAAGGGAATTTTTCGATGGTAACATTACTTGGGTCTAATCCAAATCCTCTCTCTTCGCTCAAGCTGATCTCTTTTAACCAGAAATACAGTTTCATGATGACGCGCTCAAAAAACGGTAATTCATTGTCTTGACTTAAGTATTTCTCTAACACAATGAACTGAAAATCTCCTACGATATTATTTTTTTCAAGACTCTCATATCGGCTGGTAATATTTACTTCTTTGTTTTTAACCAACTCTTCTACTACTTTTCTAAACATGAGATTGATCCGATGCTCTACTCGGAAGCCTAATCTAAATTCTATGCGAATGATATCGTTCGGAATGATATGCTCAACATTGTATTCACAGGTATATGGATCATCTAATACATCTACATGCACAAACCAATAAATATCTGCTCTTTTTGGTTTTTTGTTCAAGATAGAGTAGATGATTTTGTGCTCAATTTCATTGTGGTTATTGGCACTGGTCATGTACACCAAATGGGTTGCATATTTGGGAATGCTTTTGTCGTTGCTTAGTTCTTGAATCATGGGGATATAATTCTCTAAGCGAACGAATTCTACATATCGGTTTTTAATTTTTCTGCTTCTATACCATACATACATGACTGCAAATAATCCTCCCCCAACTAATAAAGTTGCATACCCACCATGCACAAATTTTTCAAGAAGCGCCACTAAAAATGCGGTTTCATAAATAAGGTATCCAAACAAGAAAA
>JAIXYL010000031.1 GCA_027490265.1 Sediminibacterium sp. | reverse complement strand
TATTTTAGATATTGGCGGACAAAGCACGAGACCAGGCAGCACACAAATTGGCGCCAATGAAGAAATGGACCGCGTTGTACCAGTGATAGAAGCGGTTAAGTTGGCTTTCCCAACAACCTTGATTTCTGTTGATACTTACCATCCCTCTGTGGTAAAAGCCGCCATTCATGCAGGCGCTGATTTGGTCAATGACATCAGTGGTGGGCGTTTTTTTGAAGACATGCTGCCAACAGTTGCAGCACTTAATGTGCCCTATATCTGTATGCACAGTAGAGGCAATATAGACACCATGCATGAGAAGCCTGCAAGCCCAGACATTATTTTAGAATTGTTAGACTATTTTATTGAACGCATTGCCGCATGCAATGCAGCTGGGATCAAAGACATCATCATTGATCCAGGTTTTGGATTTGGTAAAACCATGGACAACAATTTTAGAATAATCAAAGAATTAGAGGCATTGCAAATATTGCAAAAGCCAGTATTATTGGGCGTATCCAGAAAATCTTCCATTTACCAAACACTTAATATCACTGCAGAAGATGCTTTAAATGGTACGACGGTTTTAAACACCATTGGACTCATGCATCAAGCCATGATTTTAAGAGTACACGACGTCAAAGAAGCGAATCAAGCCATCCAATTATCCAGACGGATTATTTAGCTTCTTTAGATCAGCGTGATGAATGCATGCATCAAAACCTATCTCAAAAAAAATGCCCCGATTAACGGGGCATTCTCAATATCAATTCTGATTAATTATCGCTGTTGTGGTTGCGGCTGACCTGGCATAGTTGCAGGCTGCGCAGAAGGCGTTTTAACGTCTAATACTTCAATGTCAAATACCAATGTTGCATAAGGCGGAATCACAGGTGCACTGCCGTTCGGGCCATAACCTAACATAGCAGGAATAAATATTTTACCTCTGCCCCCTTTGTTGAACATTTTTAATCCATCTTCAAGACCTTTGATAACACCACCCTGTCCAATAACAAACTCTAATGGTTGCTTGTTAGGTGAATCAGAATCCATATTGCCATCAAACTTCTTGCCATCTAAGAATGTACCTCTGTACATTACTGAAACTTGTTTGCCAGAATCAGCTTTTGCAGTGGCGTCTCCAGCATTGGTTACTTCTACAAAAACACCAGCTGGATTTTCTTGTGCTTTGATATTTTTCTTAGCCAAATGATCTTTGATTTCTTTGGTTTCTCTGGCTTTTTCTTTATCCATTTCGGTCTTGTAATCAGCCATCATCAATTCTTGTGTAGCAAAGGTTTTAATCACTTCAACCTTACCGTTGATTTGGTCTTTTTCTTTAAAGATATTGTTGTACTCTAACATGCCGAATTTCTTTAAAGAATCTACACTCATCACAAATTCAACCTTGTCCCCAGGGGCACACTGGTTAATGATTTCAATGAAACTGTGTTTGGCTTTTTGTGCAGAATCAACCATAAAGTATACAGGGATTCTACCAAACGAACTGCTCAATACAGAATCTTTAGCAGGCAATTTATACTCTACGTGCATTTTCACAAACTGACCTTGCTTTAACAAGTCTTTGCTACTACCCTTACTGATTTTGTAAGAAAGTCCAGTAGGTGTTTTTTCATATTGATTACAACTTGCAAGCAATACAACCGCTGACATGAGCGGGGCGATAATTCTCCTCATTTTATTGTAGTTGGTTTTTATACTCTTGAATAACTTGTTTAAAATAGGCCACTGTTTTGTCAACCGAATCGTTGCTTCTTCCACCAGAAGCATTGGCATGCCCCCCACCTTCAAAATGATTTCTAGCAAACTGATTCACATCAAATCCACCTTTGCTTCTGAAACTCCATTTGCGTTCTTCTGTTCGGTCAATTACTATGGCGCCAAAACGAATCCCTTTAATAGTCAACAAATAATTAACCAATCCTTCAGTATCCCCAGTTTTGATATGGTATTTCTGTAAATCGGCTTGGTGAATATACATAATGGCCGTATTGTATTCATACAAAACTTCCATTCTGTTTAACAAAGCGAAGCCAATGAATCTCAATCTGCTTTCTAAGAAATTGTCATAAATATGATTATGCACAAGTGAATGATCAAAACCAGTTTCTTTCAATTCCGCTACCATCCTATGCACACTGGCCTTGGTAGAAGGGAATCGAAAGGAACCAGTATCGGTCATCGTACCCGTATATAAACAAGTGGCAATATCCTGTGTTAGTTCATCTCTACCCCCGGCTTCCATGATAAAGTCGTATACCATTTCACAGGTTGAACTTTTGCCCGTATCACTGATGCCATAATCAAAATTGGGCTCATCAGGTTGCTCATGATGATCAATCAATACTTTAATGGCTTTGGCTGAGGCTAAAAATGGGGCTAAATGCTTGGTTCGATGAAAAATATTAAAGTCTAAACAAAATAATATATCGGCCTTATCTAAAATACTTAAACACTTTTCTTTGTGTCCTTCAAAATTGATCACTTGCGCTATCCCGGGTAACCATTCTAAAAAATCAGCCCAATTGGTCGGTGATATCACCGTAACATCGTGCCCTCTGTTTGTTAAAAAATGGTACAATCCCAATGTTGAGCCCATGGCATCCCCATCGGGCTTTTGGTGCATGGTAATCACAATTTGCTTGGGCTGAGATAATAATGGATAGAATTCGTTGATCAGTTGCATATAATCGGGCAAAAATGCGGTTTCTTCATTAGTCTGTCAAAAGATTTTGTATAATTTATTGAAAATTTAGGGATTGAATATCTTTCAACCCCTTGCTATTCCTTACTTTTGCGCCGAAATTATATAAATATGAGCAATCAAACATTTACCATGATTAAGCCTGATGCTACCAAAAAAGGGTACACTGGGGCTATTTTAGATCAAATGATTAAGGCAGGCTTTTCAATTAAAGCAATGAAATGGACACGTTTAACACCTGAACAAGCAGGTCTTTTTTATGATATTCACAGAGAACGTCCGTTCTTTCAAGAATTGGTTGATTTTATGAGCAGTGGTCCAATTGTGGCAGCTGTTTTAGAAAAAGACAATGCAGTGGCAGATTTCAGAACTTTGATTGGGGCTACCAACCCAGCTCAAGCTGCTGAGGGAACCATCCGCAAATTATATGCAGCATCAGTAGGAGAAAACGCAGTTCACGGAAGCGATAGTGATGAGAATGCAGCCATTGAAGCCGATTTCTTTTTCTCAAAGTTAGAGCGATTCTAAATTGATGGCTTCGATGACGTAGCCACTTAATCAATTTTAAGAAAAATATAGAGCCCGTCCTAAATAGGTCGGGCTTTTTCATGTCCATGCTTATGCAATACGATTTATCCTTTTGATTTGCTTTCTTAAAAAGTCCATTGTATCTTTTAAGACTCAATCAAGCTTTAAAATACAAATCATGTTCAAAATCGCTGCTTTCAAAC
>JAIXYL010000175.1 GCA_027490265.1 Sediminibacterium sp. | reverse complement strand
TTTGCATTGATTGGGTTTTGCTTGGCCATTCCGCAAGTGAGCCATACGAATGGTTCTGCGTCAGGCACTATGGCGGGCATCTTCACGCAAGCCATCCTTGTGAAATTATTGCTGGTATTGGTTTGTATGGTGACGGCGCGTAATGCAGCCATGGCCTTCAATCGCTATTTAGATCGGCATTTTGACGCGCTCAATCCGCGTACGGCCATTCGCGAAATTCCTGCGGGCATTTTATCGGCGGAGTCGGCTTTGCGTTTTGTGATTGGGAATAGTATGGTTTTTGTAGTGGCTACCTGGTTCATTAATCCGCTTTGTTTTTACCTGTCTTTTGTGGCGTTGTTTGTGGTGTTGTTTTACAGCTATACCAAGCGGTTCACAGCTTTGTGTCATTTGGTATTAGGGGTTGGATTGGCACTGGCGCCTATCGGGGCTTACTTGGCTGTTACTGGCCGGTTCGATTGGTTGCCTTTGTTGTTTTCTTTTGCCGTGATTTTTTGGGTCAGTGGGTTCGATATTATTTATGCATTGCAAGATGTAGACTTTGATCAATCCCATCAATTGAATTCTATTCCGGCCGCATTGGGCAAAGCGCATGCTTTATGGGTCTCTCGTTTATTACATTTCTGCAGTGCTTGCTGTGTAAGCCTTGCAGGGGTATATGGTCATTTTCATCTGGTGTATTTTGCTGGGCTTGGATTTTTTGTAGGGATGTTGATTTATCAACACCGCTTGGTAAAACCCAACGATTTAAGCAAAGTGAACCTGGCGTTCATGACGGCCAATGGCATGGCTTCTGTGGTATTTGCTATCTTCGTGATTACTGCTTTGTTTTTGCAGTACGGTTGGTGAGTACAGATTGAGTCTGCGGCGGCTATGATCCACCCCGCTCTAAAAAATTAAATACATGGCTAGAATTATTTGCATTGATTACGGTGGTAAACGCACGGGTATTGCGGTGACCGATCCCTTGCAAATGATTGCGACTGCGTTAACCACCATTCCATCGCAGGAACTGATTCCGTTTTTAAAACAATATATGGTTACTGAGCCGGTTGAATTGATCTTGATTGGGGAGCCTTTGAATTTAGACGATAGCCCCACGCATGGCACGCCCTTGGTTAAGAAAGCCATTGCCAATTTAACCAAAGCTTTTCCACTCATTCCCATTCAAACTGTTGACGAACGCTACAGTTCTAAATTGGCCGTAAGAGCCATGATTGATATGGGGATGAAGAAAAAAGACCGCCGCGAAAAAGGCAATATTGACCAGATTGCAGCCACCATGTTGTTGCAAGAATATTTGCAAAACCGTTGAGCTTTTTGCGGGTTCAACGTTTCGGGGTACTTTTGCCGCATATTTTAACTGTTATAGCATGATTCTTCCTATTGTAGCGTATGGCGCCCCGGTGTTAAGAAAGATCGCACAACCCATTACTGCTGAGTATCCTGATTTAAACAAATTAATTGAAGACATGTGGGAAACCATGTATTCTAGCAATGGGGTAGGCTTGGCTGCACCGCAAATTAATCGCGACATTCGGTTGTTTGTGGTAGACTCTGAGCAAATCTTCGAGAACTTAGAAGAAGACGAAAAAGGCAAATACAATGATGCGCCTGGCATTAAGAAAGTATTTATTAATGCACAGGTTGAAGCCATTCATGGGGAAGAGTGGGCTTACAATGAAGGCTGTTTAAGCATCCCCAAAATTCGGGAAGACATCATGCGTGGGGAAGCCGTTACCATGACCTATTACGACGAAAATTTTAAGCAATTCCGCTCTACTTTTTCTGGCATTACAGCGCGGGTGATTTTACACGAGTATGATCATATTGAAGGCAAATTATTCATTGATTATTTGAAGCCTTTGCGTAAGAAAATGTTGCAGAGCAAACTCAATGATATCAGTAAGGGCAAGATTAAAGTGGATTATAAAATGAGTTTTGCCAAATGAGGCAAGCCAAATATTTTTTCTGCTGCTGGTTAAGCTTTTGTTGTGTGCAGTTGGCTGCACAAGACAGTTCCATTATCATTGATGAAAAGCGGTTCACCTTAAGTGAAGTAGTCGTGCGCAATAATTTAGACTACCGCATGTTGCTCAAACAAATTAAAGAAGACACCACGTTTTACAAAGCTTTTAAAAACTTACGGGTATTGGGTTTCAGCGCTTATAACAATATCCAGATGACCAATAAGCAGGGCAAAGTGGTTGCGTCTTTGGCCAGCAAGACCCGTCAAAATCGCGTGAATGGTTGCAGAACCATGGATGTGTTAGAAGAAACAGTTACGGGCGATTTTTACGATCAATCTGGGGATTACAATTATACCACGCCCGAGCTCTATGCCAGCTTGTTTTTTACCAAGGGCACCATTTGTGGGGAAGACAATATTGTAACTGGTCGTAAGCGGTCGGTGGCTGGCAAGAAAGGGATTGAGAAACACAAAGAGCAATTGAAAATGTTGTTCTTTAATCCGGGTAAAAAAATTTCTGGGATTCCGTTTATTGGCGATAAGTTAGATCTCTACGACGAAACCGCCCACAAATACTACGACTATCGCTTAGACATTGAGGAATATAAAGGCCAGCTCTGTTATGTGTTTTCGATTATGCCTAAAACTACTTTGGGCTTCATTAAAAACGATCGCATTGTGGTGGATCAAATGGTCACTTGGTTTAACATGAAAACCATGTCGGTATTGGCGCGCAATTATGCCCTCAGTTATAAAGCAGGTGTGTACGATTTCGACGTGAGTATGGAAGTTGAAATGGTGCAATTAAGCCCAACCCTTGTAGTGCCCAAAACCCTTCGCTACAAAGGCAACTGGGATGTCATCTTTAAGAAGCGCGAGCGCGCCATCTTTACGGCTACTTTGTTTGATTTTAAGCAATAATATTACCCTCATTTTGCGGGTCGTCCCGCATGGATGTATTCTTTGTTTTTGGGGCTTCCCAAAAACAAAGAAGCACCCGATTGGGTGCTTCTCGTAAGGCAAGGATTAAATTTGTTGAAAGTTTTATAAACCCAACTTTCTGCCTTGTAGGGTACGGGTTTTTTTGTCACTCTTGGTAACATCGGTTAATTTAACCACCAACTTTACATCTGATACGCTGCCATTGGTTACGCCGGCTGCCACTCTGTAAATATTTTTATCGTAAGGCACTTCAACCGTACCATTGTCCCAATTGTTTCCTGCTACCACAAATTTGTCTTCGCCTTCGGCTGGTACAAATAGGAATGAGTTGCCATTTTCAAAACTGACTCTTAAGCCATTTAAATCGGCCGACTCAATGATGCCCGGTGTGTATGCTGGTATAATAATTTCATTGATCAATTTACCATTGATGAATCGCACGCTTCCTGAAGCTACTTCTGCTTTTGCGCTGTCCAATGCTCTGGTTAGGATCAGCTTTTGATCAATGTAAAATTGTACACGTTTTACATCTACATTGTAAGCCATCAGCTTCATTTGTAGCTCACGCGAAAAAGCCACATATTGGCTTTTGTCTATGGCAGCTGTATTGCTTGGCGGCGCATATGAATTGTTGGTGGCAGGATTGTTTTGTGGTGTACTACTTTTTAAATAGCCTTTAGAGCTGCTGCTGCTTTTGCCGCCTGCACAGCTGGTTAATAAACCAACACCGATTAAAACAATGCCTGTTAATAAACGAGACATATCTTTTTTTTTAGGTTCACAATAATAAATAGGAATAATATTCGTTTTATAAGCAATCTACTTTGTTCAGGGTACGAGTGCCCGAATATCAATCAGTCCACAAGTTCTATCAATTTTTTGGATTGATTGACAATATTTCTTTGTCCGTTCCGTTCTGGAATGTTTTTTTGCTTAATATTTAATATTGATTAAACTATATTAATTAATTGTTAATCATTTGATTATATATGTTTATTGCATATTTTATTTGAAGCCTTTTTCAGGGTTTTGCCATTCTGGGCAATTTTGAAAATCACGACCAGTTGGTATAATATTTTAGGGATATATATCAAAATACCGTCATTAAACATGGTTATTTCGTAATAACCGTTATGCGCGCATTTTGCGGTCAATGTATTTTAGTGTACGTCAATCATTTAAATGATTTCTTATGCGCATCATTGATCGGGTGTACCAATATTTAGAATTTCATGCTATTAGTGCTTATGCATTTGAGCGTTCTTGCGATTTAAGCAATGGTTATTTGGGCAAACAATTTCGTGGCAAAGGCACGATGGGGTCTGCCGTTTTGTTGAAAATACAAGACCAGTATCCAGATTTAAATATGCATTGGTTGTTAACGGGTAAGGGGCGCATGATTCGGCACAGCATGGCTGGTTTGGCCCTTAGCCAATCAACTACGCCTCTGTTAATTGAAGACGCGGCTTTGCCTTATGGATTTGATGATGATGCCGATGCTGCCATGGTGCAATTATTAAGACAACGCATTGCCTTGCTTGAAAAATCTTTAGCCGATAAAAATGAGTTGATTCATTTGCTCAAAAAAAAGCGCCCCTTGAAAAGGAGCGCTTCGTATTAATGCTTGCTAATGTAGTCAATTTAGGCTTCTGCTTCTGCATAAGAAGACACTGGCTCACAGGTACAAATCAAGTTACGATCTCCATGTGTATTGTTTACTCTGGCAACACTTGGCCAGAATTTATTCAATGTTACATAATACAATGGGAAGGCAGCTTCTTGTCTGCTGTATGGTCTGGTCCATTCGTCTGCACAAACCACTGCTTGTGTATGCGGTGCATTTTTTAATGGATTGTTCAACTTGTCTGCTTTACCAGATTCAATGTCTTTGATTTCACCATGAATAGCAATCATGGCATCACAGAAACGATCTAATTCTGCTTTGTCTTCACTTTCTGTTGGTTCAATCATGATGGTGCCCGCTACTGGGAAACTCATGGTTGGTGCGTGGAAGCCATAATCAATCAAACGCTTGGCCACATCTTCTGCTTCTACACCTGCGCTTTGTTTGAATGGTCTTAGGTCTACAATAAACTCGTGCGCACAAGTACCATTTTTACCTGTATATAAAATAGGGTAGTAGCTTTCTAATCTGGCTTTCATGTAATTGGCATTTAGGATGGCATATTCGGTGCTCATTCTAATACCATCTGCGCCCAACATTTTGATATACGCATAACTGATTAATAAAATGCTGGCAGATCCAAATGGTGCTGCACTCACTTCTAATCCGGTATGGTCGTATCCCAATAAATGGCCTGGTAAAAACGGTGCCAATTTATCGTTCACACAAATTGGTCCCATGCCTGGGCCACCACCACCATGCGGGATGGCAAAGGTTTTGTGTAAATTCAAGTGACATACATCTGCACCAATCATGCCTGGGCTGGTTAAGCCTACTTGTGCATTCATGTTGGCGCCATCCATATACACCAATCCACCATTCTCGTGTATCAAGGCACAAATTTCTTTGATGGTTTCTTCAAACACACCGTGTGTGGATGGATAAGTGACCATCAATCCACCTAATGTGTCTTTGTATTGTTCTGCTTTTGCTTTTAAATCGGCCACATCAATATTACCTGCGTCGTCGCATTTTACTACCACCACTTTAAAGCCTGCCATGACTGCGCTGGCTGGGTTGGTGCCGTGTGCACTGATTGGAATCAATACAATATTTCTGAATGCTTCGTTTCTGCTCTTATGGTATTCTCTGATGGTTAATAAGCCTGCATATTCGCCCTGCGCACCACTATTCGGTTGCAAGCTACAAGCGGTGAACCCGGTAACTGCACAGAGGTACTGGTTCAATTCTTTTAAAATTTGCTGATAGCCTTCTGTTTGATTAATGGGTACAAATGGATGTAAGCCGCCGAATTCTGGCCAGCTCACTGGAATCATTTCAGTAGCTGCATTCAATTTCATGGTGCAACTTCCCAAGCTGATCATACTAGTATTTAATGATAGGTCTTTGTTTTCTAAAGACTTGATATAGCGCATCATCTGGCTTTCGCTGTGGTGCGTATTAAATACGGGGTGTGTTAAATAAGTGCTTGTTCTGCTCAATGCGGTTGGAATGGCTACTTGATTGGTATCAATTGACAATGCACCTGCTTGTTTGCCTGTTACATGTTCAAATACAGTGACCAATGCTTGTACGTCTGCAATGGTAGTGGTTTCATCCATTGCAATACCTACTGTGCCATCTGCAAAGTAGCGGAAGTTTATGCCGCCTGCTTCTGCCGCTTGTTTTAATTGGTTGGCGTCTACACCACTGATATGTAAAGTATCGAAATAATGGGCATTGTGTTGTTGCAAACCCAATGCGGTCAATGCTTTAGCTGTTGTGTTAGCCAATGCATGTACTCTTAATGCCAATTGTTTTAAACCTACTGGGCCATGGTACACAGCATACATTGCCGCCATATTGGCCAATAATGCTTGTGCTGTACAAATATTAGAAGTGGCTTTTTCGCGTTTGATATGTTGCTCTCTGGTTTGCAAAGCCATTCTTAAAGCACGGTTGCCTTGCGCATCAATGCTTACACCAATCAATCTACCAGGCATGCCTCTTTTAAAGTCGTCACTGGTAGCAAAGAAAGCTGCATGTGGTCCACCATAGCCCATTGGTACGCCAAAACGTTGTGCTGATCCTACGGCTACGTCTGCACCCAATTCGCCCGGTGAAGTTAATACGGTTAAGGCCAATAAATCGGTGGCCATGATCACATAGGCATTGGCACTATGCACGGTTTGTATAAAGGCACGATAATCTTCTACCGATCCATTATTGGCTGGGTATTG
>JAIXYL010000109.1 GCA_027490265.1 Sediminibacterium sp. | reverse complement strand
TTAGACAGCCTCAAAATGTTATCGCTTACAGCAAATCTAGGCGATACCAGAAGTATCGCTTCGCACCCAGCGAGTACCACACACGCAAAACTAACGGAAGCAGAACGCCAAACAGTCAATATTACACCAGGATTGATCCGAATCAGCGTTGGCTTAGAAAACAAAGAGGACATCTTGAATGATATCTTACAAGCGCTTAAATAGTTTTTCGAGTTCTACGGCATGAAACACAATCATCGCCATCAAAACACAAATACCAAACTCTTTCAAACTTAGCGGCTGTGTATTAAACAGCTCATTTAAAAAAGGGATGTATACCACACATACTTGCAAACAAAATGTCGTCAATACCGATAAAAACAATATCAAATTTGAAAACAAGCCCTGTTTGTACAAAAAAGTTTTGTCGCTTCTTACTGCGAGTACATGCCCCAATTGAGAAAATGAGATAACGGTAAATACCATTGTTTGCCAATGCCCAATGTCATTTTTTAAAGCATAAGCTTGAGTGGCTAATGTGACGCCTGTCATTAAACAACCTACCCAGATTATATGGAATCCCACTCCATCCCCAAACAAACTTTCAGATGCTTTTCGTGGTGGCCTTTTCATAATATCTAATTCTGCTTTCTCATTAGCCAAGGCTAAAGCTGGCAACCCGTCTGTTACTAAATTAATCCATAGAATTTGTATGGGTAAAAGCGGATTAGGCATTCCGAGAATGGGTGCTAAAAAAATGGTCATAATTTCCGCACCATTGCAAGTCATTATATACTTAATAAACTTTCGAATATTGTCAACAATTCTTCTCCCTTCCTTAACTGCACCTACAATTGTTCCAAAACGATCATCTAATAAAATTAAATCAGCTGCCTCTTTACTAATATCGGTTCCAGCTATACCCATGGCAATACCAATATTAGCGGCTTTTAATGAAGGCGCGTCATTCACCCCATCACCTGTCATAGCCACAAAGTGTCCGCTTTGTTGGAGGGCACTGATAATGCGTAATTTTTGTATTGGAGAAACTCTGGCATAAACAGCTATTTGCAAAACTATTTTGGCAAATGCATCATCGGTCATTTTTTCTAACTCAGTCCCAACCATGACCCTATCAGACAAGTTCATTATACCAATTTGAATAGCGATGGCTTTGGCAGTTGCAGGATGATCACCAGTAATCATGACTGGCTTAATTCCAGCATTTTTACATTCTTGAATGGACGTCACTATGTCTTTTTTGGGGGGATCCATCAATCCTACTGCACCTATCCATATTAAATCATTTTCTATGGAAGCACTATTAATGCTTGACGGCAAATGATCAATCATCTTATAGCCATAAGCCAAAACACGTTTCCCTTGGATAGCCCATGAATTTGATATGCCCATCAACTCTTTTGCTGAAAGATGGTCCTTCAAACAAGATTGAATCCTTTCACTGGCTCCTTTTGTGACGACCAGATATTGATTACTCAGCTTATGGATGGTAGTCATGCATTTTCTTTCAGCATCAAAAGGTATTTCACCAACTCTTCCAAACTGAGTATACAAAGCATGAAATTCATTGAGCTGAACCTTTAAAATAGCATAGTTAACCAATGCCAATTCAGTTGATTCTCCAAAGGGAGCATCGTGTTGATCAAACTGAATGTTTTGATTTAAAATAATTGAAATCAATAAAGGTTTATCGGAAAAAGATTGGATTGAAAGCGGATTTTCAAAATATTCAACCACTTCCATTCTATTTTGAGTCAGTGTACCTGTTTTATCTGAACAAATAAAACTAACCGAACCCAATGTTTCTACAGCAGGTAATTTTCTAATCAGCGCTTTTCGTTTTGCCAGTCTATTAGCACCTTTAGATAAAGCGATTGTAATAAGGGCTGGTAAAGCCTCCGGTATGGCTGCAACAGCTAAACTTATGGATAACAATAATAAAGCCAATGGTTCTTCTCCCCGAAAAAAACCAGTTATAAAAAAAAGCAAACAAATACATAAAATGATGAATGATATTTTTTTACCAAACTGTGCCATTCTGCTTTGCAAAGGCGTGATGATTTTTTCTGTTTGCAATTGCCCCGCAATTTTCCCTAATTCAGCATTCATCCCTGTAAAAACAGCAACGCCTTTAGCCCTTCCAGCTCTAATTAATGAGCCTTTAAACACCATATTGAATTGGTCACCCAAAGCAATATCTGGTTGTGGTATTATATCAATGACTTTATGTACAGAATTGGATTCACCAGTTAATGAGGATTCATCAACAGATAATGCATGTACTTCAATCAGTCTTATATCAGCAGGAACAATATTCCCTGATTCTAAATAAACAATATCTCCGGCTACTAATTGTTCAGTTGGTAATTCTACTGCTGTATCATCCCTTCTAACATGAATCGTTGAGATACTCAATTTTTTTAAAGCAGCAATAGATTTATCAGCTTTGTACGATTGGCTAAATCCAATTAAAGCATTCAAAAGGATAATCACCAAAATAACAATCGTATCTACCAAATCCCCAATAAAACCAGAAATTAAAGCTGCAATGATTAATACAATAATCATAACGTCTTTGAACTGGTCAAAAAAATAAACCCATGCGGGTTTATTTTTCTTTGTTGCTAATTCGTTTAATCCGTTTTTGACTAAACGATTATCTGCTTCCAGTTGGGATAATCCTTTGATAGATGTATCTAATGCCGTAAGTGCATCTTCTACACTGAGGTTATAATAGGATTTAATCATTCTTGACTGTAAAGTCCTTTAATGATTTTCCTAGCTCATCCATATCGCGATTAAATTCTTCTTTAAATTTAGTCCAACTGTCTTTTCCATCAGCTTTGTAATCTGCAATCTTCTTTTTCATATCCGAATTTTTCATTTCCAAAGCGGCTATCTTAGCTTTATATTCAGCTGTTGCCGCTTTTTTATCAAGTGCAATTCGAGCATTAAAATCGGCAATACTTTTGGCATTGGCTTCAATTTTTTCATTGGTTTCAATTTTAAACTTCTCTACATCTGCTAAATATTCTGCATTTGCATCAACCAAATTTTCATTGGCTTCTTTTACCTCGGATTCAGCATTTTCTACTTTCTCTGAAGCTGAATTACAGCTTATCATTGCTATTCCTGCCATTAAAATAAAAGCAGACAAAACCATATTAATTTTTTTCATAAAAATTGTTTTAATTGTAAGACTAAAGTGCTGTAAGAATTTTTTGAACCTCTTCTTTTGTTTTACCTAACTTAACTTGAAGTCGTCCAAGTAGTTCCTCTTGCTTCCCTTCTACCAATAAAACATCATCGTCTGTTAACATGGCGTATTTCTGTTTCAACTTGCCTTTTAGTTCCTTCCAGTTACCCAACCATTCTGTTGTGTTTTTCATATTGTATTTTTAAATTGATTTTTAATACAATAAAGGTCAGCTAGTTTAAGCATAAGCCTATTACACAACAATTACTGATTGATACATTATTCACAGATTGTAATTGATATAGAAAGTCATAATTAACTTACTATTAAAGAAGTCATTGTAAGTGACCCCCCAACGGCTTGATCATTGAAGAATTGAATGGTGTCTTGATCAGATTTAACACCTAAAGTATACAACAAAGGCAGATAGTGTTCTGGCGTAGGGATTGCTAATTGAATGGCTTTACTTAAGGATTGATATTGGATTAATTTATCGTGAAGATCATTTGCAATGAGATGCTTCATTGTATCACTTGCTTCAATAGCCCAATCAAAAGCATAGTTAGGAGTGTTTAATTGTTGCCAATCAACCATACGTAAATTATGAACCATATTGCCACTTCCAATGATTAAAATACCTTTATTTCGAAGTGAAGCGATGTCTTTTGCTAAAGCATAGTGATAAGCAGCTGATTGGCGATAATCTAAACTCATTTGAATAATTGGCACATCTGCATTTGGATACAGATGTTTAATAACACTCCATGCACCATGATCTAAACCCCATTGTTCATCTAATTGAACTGTTGTACTGGAAACGATTTGCTTGACTGCTTTTGCCAAAATAGGGTCACCTGGGGCAGGGTATTGCACATCAAATAACGATTGGGGAAATCCTCCGAAATCATGAATGGTTTTTGGATTTGCCATAGCAGTTACAAAAGTTCCCTTAGTTTCCCAATGTGCGGAAATACAAATAATGGCTTTAGGTTTTGGAATTGTTTTCGCGATTTGTCTAAAGCCAACCACAAAGCTATTTTCTTCAATAGCATTCATCGGACTCCCATGCCCCAAAAATAAAGCTGGCATTGTTGGTGTATTAGGAAATGCTTCTGCAATTTTCCCTAACTGGTTTAAATCCATCATCCAATATGTAATTATTTTGATTTAGTTCTGATAAACACCATTGCGATTGCTGTTGTAATCAATCCCATAACAAAAGCGGCTATGGCACCTTGTTTAGCATAATTGGCATAATTAAAATTAGCTTCTGCTTCAGCTGTGGTTTTGAAATACCCAATCTCAACAGACCTTTTAATAACATTTGGAAAATATTCTGGCGTTATAACATAAGAAGTAATCCATTGCGTAAGCGGGCTTAATAATGCAATAAAAATAGATAAAACTATGCCAGACTTTAGTCCTTGCAAATAATTGATTTGGCCATTGTAGGCAATACGTTTTTTTTCTTTCAAAGCCAATACCATCAACCATATGGCTGGTATGGCATACAAATTAGTCAAATAAAGATGGTAGTCAATATATTGGCTATGCAAACCACTTAACTTTTCTAATAGCATCCAAATAAGGGTCATTACAGAAAAAAGAATGGCCCATTTAATTTCGGTTTTGATGGAGATCATAAAATAGTATTTAAGGTTGATAAATGACTTTGAAAAAAGCAGCTAATTTTTGCTCATCAAGTTGCCCATTTGACCTCACACCGCTGCATAAATCTACACCGAAAGGTTCTACAAAATCTATGGCTTGTCTAACATTGTCTTTATTTAATCCCCCAGCCAAAAAAAGAGGAATATTAATTTGTTCCCTGATTTTTCTACTTAATATCCAATTATGTGTTTTACCGGTACCCCCTAATACCTTAGTAGTCAAATTAGGATTTCCACTGTCCAATAATATGGCATCCACAAATTCAGCGATTTCAATGGCCTCATCAACTGAACGTTCGTTCAGTACATGTATGACTTGGACTAATTTTACACTTGGCAGTGCTGAACGCAATGCTAAATAGTCTTTATTATCTAATTCATCAACAAGTTGTATTGTTGAAGTATGTACTTTTTTATAATGCGCAACAATGGCGTCTACACTGGTCTCACTGGTTAATAGAAATGTGGCAATCGGCGGAGGTACAGACAAAGTGATGTCTTGTATCAATGCATCTTCAATCACTCCGGGACCACTAGGCATTGGCCCTACCAAGCCCAATGCTGATGCGCCATACCTTATTGCTAACGCGGCCTCATTTTTGCTACTAATGCAACAAATTTTGACTCTGGGAGCATTAATCATGCTTAATCAGATTAATATACTTCTGTCTATTCTCCCAAATCATCCAACTTAACACCAGTAATAAACCAATGGCAAGTGGCAAACCACTCACTGCAACAGTTGCGTGTAATAAAACAATCCCAATCATGATTGGCAAAACGACCAGCGCCCCTATTGCTCTATATTTGGGCATTATGATTAAAATACCGCCAACCACTTCTACCACCGCAACCAAAGGCATCAGCCAAACAATTTCCATAAATGCCTTATTATCATTGACCAAAGCTTCAGGCATATCTGGGGGAACAGGAAGATAATTGAAGAATTTATTTAAACCGGCATTGATAAATAACAGTGCAAAAAGGATTGAAACAATATGATACACTTTCAATTTCATATGCAGTGATTTGATCTTGAAAGTAAAATAAAAAAATCAGAAAATCAAGTACTTTGAGCAATCAAAAAATAAAGCGGCATCCCGATAGTAATATTAACGGGGAAGGTAACGGCCAAAGCCATTGGTAAAAACAAACCAGGATTGGCTTTGGGTACAGACACTTTCATCGCAGCAGGCACAGCTATATAAGACGCGCTGGCTGCAAGGATGGCAAACATAAATCGGTTAGTAATATCATCTGTAACCAGTGAGCTTGCCCAAGCAAATAAACAACCATTTATCAAGGGTATAATGAAGGCAAAAGCAAAAGGGAAAAAACCAAAAGAGAAAAAAGCTTTAAGCTTTTTACCACTTGTGATACCCATGTCTAATAAAAAGATGGCTAAAAATCCTTTGAACAAATCATTGGTAAATGGCTTAATCCCTTCAGCCTGTTTTGCATTAGCCACAAATCCAATAAACAAGCTGCCCAAAATCAATAACACACTTCCATTGGTAAAGGAATGTTTAAACACGGCCCTTTTATTGATTGTACTTGGCTCCTCCTTATTGAACAAATTAATCAAGAGTAACCCTACTATAATTGCTGGCGATTCCATCAAAGCCATAATGGCAACCATATACCCATGAAGGCCTAATTGGTGCGATTCTAAATACGATACCGCTGTTACAAATGTCACTGCACTTACAGAACCATAGGAAGCAGCAATTGCGCCCGCGTTGTAAATATTTAATCTTTTTTTGAGGATAAAGAAACTATATAAAGGAATAACAATGGATATAGCAATTCCAAATAGCATCGCCCAAGCAATATCACTATTAAATGTTTCATGAGACAATTCTTGTCCACCTTTAAATCCGATGGCAAAAAGTAAATACAATGAAATGAACTTTGAAGAGTTGTTGGGAATTTCAAGATCACTTTTTAAATAAACAGCTAGAATACCAAGCACAAAAAACAATAAAGCAGGGTTGGTCAGGTTTTCGATTAATAAACTAAAATTCATAAAAGGCTAATATATGCTGGTAATTACGCAAGTTAGATTGGTCTTTTCCGATTGGTATTCAGTTGATTATACTTTGTTGCCACTGCAATGATAATGGCAAGACCAGACATAAACTGACTGATTACAGGATCTTCAGATTTAATTGAAACAAATAAGACTAACAAAACTAAACTTACACCCAAAACAGACCCTAGTGTGGTTGATTTCATAATCGATTTTTAAATCTCTTAAAACTGTGCAAAACTGAGGAAAAATAAACATAAGTATTTATATATCTTTACTATACTATACATAAATATTATTTATGAATTACACACTCAATCAACTACAAATTTTTTTAAAAGTTGTAGAAGCAAAAAGTATTACAAAAGCCTCTGAAATACTGCACTTAAGCCAACCAGCCGTTTCTATTCAACTTAAAAATTTTCAAGACCAATTCGATATTCCATTAACAGAAGTGGTTGGCAGAAAATTATATATTACAGACTTTGGTCTTGAAATTGCTGAAGCTGCTGAAGCCATTATTAATCAAGTTCATGCAATCAATCATAAAACGCTGGCTTATAAGGGTCAACTAACAGGCAAACTAAAACTTTCAGTTGTGTCTACTGGCAAATATGTGATGCCCTATTTCTTAACAAAATTCATGAAAGCTAATAAGGGTATTGAATTAATGATGGATGTGACCAATAAAGCTAGGGTAATCAATAGCCTTGAAAACAATGAAATTGACTTTGCACTGGTTTCCATTCTACCTAGTTCACTGAATATTGAAAAATTAGATCTGTTGCAAAACAAACTATTCTTAGTTGGGAACAGCCCTACAAAATTGAATATAAAAGATCTCCAACTGATTTATAGAGAACCAGGGTCTGGAACTAGGCAAACCATGGAAAAGTTCATCAATCAACAGCACTTATCAATCCAAAAGAAAATGGAATTAACCACCAATGAAGCGGTTAAGCAAGCACTGATTGCTGGCCTAGGATATTCAATTATGCCGCTTATTGGCATCAAAAATGAATTGCAGAATAAGGCATTACATATTATCCCAACAAAAGGACTCCCGATTAAAACAACTTGGCGACTCATTTGGCTGAAAGGGAAAAAACATTCTCCAGTATCATCCGCCTTTTTAAATCATCTTAGAAAAGAAAAAGCCAATATTGTTCAATCATCATTTGATTGGTATGAACAATATTGACTTAGGTATATTAGTCTTTTACGTATTCTAATATATCACTGGGTTGACAATCTAATACTTTGCAAATAGATTCCAAAGTACTGAATCGTATCGCTTTGGCTTTGCCAGTTTTCAGAATTGAAAGATTAGATAGGGTAAGCCCTACTTTATCTGATAACTCATTCAACGACATTTTACGCTTTGCCATCATGACGTCTAGGTTTACTATAATTGGCATAATTAAACAGTTAAATCGTTTTCAGTTTGAATTTCAATGCCACGCTTAAATATTTGTGCAATCACAAAAACAACTACACTCATAAACAACCAAACATCTGCGCCACCCATATGCAACTCCTCTACTGAAGGAATATAAGTACCGCTTAAACTTAACCATTTCGTATATTTCAATCCCCAAATTGAAAACAAACCAATACCAAATGAGCAATAAGCCAGATTTGCAACAAAATGGCTCAATGTTTGATTAAATGGTTGCAAGAAGCTAAATTCTTTATTATGAAACAACCTTACAATTAAAAAAAACATCAAGGCTTTCATAACTGAAACAATGCTCATGATAGTGGTTACTACTAAAAAATATCCCTTATCATAGGCCATTAATGCAGACAAGTCAATCTGCATCCAAAACTTTTTTGCGCCAATTGGATTAATCACAAGCGAGAAAAACGTATTAAAAAGCATCCCACCTGCTTCTATACAGAGTCCAATAAAAATAATCCATGCCAAAACCTTTAAGGTGATCAGCATTTCTTTAGTTCCAATTTTGATTTCCATAAAATGTGTTTTAATCAATAATGGAACAAAGCTAGGATATTATTTATTGAAAAACAATAAATATTTAATTTTATTTAATTATTTTTTATTCAATAATAATATTATGGGCTTCTAATAAGCCTGGCAAACCATCTAAGGAAAATTTAGCTTTATACAAATCGTTTTGAGTTGGATCAATTGAAAAATGAAAAGCGGTAGTAAAATCAACCTTCTGCAACTTAGTCTTTTCAAATATGGCTTGAGACAAATTACATGCATCAAAAACAGATGCCGTTAAGTTGGATTCTGTAAAATCAGCACCTGTAAGATCAGACTTTATAAATATTGTATTGGGAATAGTCAATTTAAAAAAAGTGGTATGCTGCATAATGCAGTCATTAAAGCGAAAGGATAAAGCAAATGGATTACAAGTATCAAACTGCAAACCCGATAATTTCGTTTGATTGAATGTTACATTTTGAAAGGCTGTATGTTGAATATTTGCCAAAGCCAGGTTACACCCTTCAAATTGGCAGTCTATAAACTTTGAACCAGCCAAATTTTGGTTAGAGAAATCAATTTGATTGAAAATACAGTGATCAAATTCAGTTTGCTGCCAATCTTGATTAGCATGCGTTTGCTTATTATAAACAGCATCAGAAAAATAATTCATGAGACTTATGGCATTTATTTAATCAAAGTAAGGATTAAATGATTGATTCTTTCCGCTTTGATTAAATCGGTCTTAGCAGAGTAGATTTTTTTGATATGAGCAATTTGCTCAGCTTCTGACAATTGTTTGAACACTTCCAAACTACCAGGCATATCGTCAAAGCATTCTAATAGGTCTTGTGGTATGATTACTGGTAAATCATCCTTGTATAAAATTACCCTCACCCAGTCACCGGCAGATTTACGGATGACTTTTCGGATTTCAGCTTTCACTGGCAAAAAAAGCTGCCCATTACCCATTGGCATTAAGTGATAATGTTCAATTTCAAACCCATCGATGCTCCCATTCACCCTAACCCAACCAAAATGTGCATGAGGATCTGGCAAAATCTCCGGAATCCGTGCAAAAGTCCACCCGCCTTTACCAGGAAATTTTTCTAATAAATATGGCTGGTTTACCAATATCTGGTCATTCATAAATAATACAATGAATCAACAAATAATGCGCATTGGAGATTGGTTGTTGATGTTTATTTCATTTGCCTTAAAAAACTGACTGCTTCGGGGCCAAAAACCAAAGCAGAAAGGAATGCCATTAACCCAACAAACAAAATGATGAAGATGTACCCTAAAATTGTATACAAAACAATTAAGAAAGTTCTCCCTACAATTGAGCCAATATCTTTTCCGGCATAAAATTCCTTGAAAAACCAAAATAAAATGAGCGGTACAGCCAAGATTGAATATTGAGAAATGTCAAAAAGCAAAACTGGTGAAGCGTTTTTAAATATGAAAAGAATTGGATATACAATCAGAATATTAAAAAGCGTATAAAATGAAACAACATAGGCATTCATCACGATATGCTCGTAAAAATTATGTCCCCATTTGCGATATGCCAACTTGGTAGTCACTGCAAAAAGTGGAATTAATACCAACATAATAAGCGTGCTATAACTAGACATGAACGACATATATTTCGTTGTAAACCCAGAACTTAATTTCTTGGCCTCAAAATAAGCTGTTAGAATTTGTTGAAAATTTAAAATCTTAAAACTGATAAATGTAGATACCCCACTCAACAAAAAAACCAGTAAAATGGGCTTATAATGATTGACCCGATTGCCATCAATAAATGATCTTGCTGTTTTCCCTGGATTAACAATCAGCTTTTTAATGGTATACAATAATCCTTTGTTCGCATGAAAAACAGTATACTGCAATTCATTCCATAAATATTTTCTGTCTATTCTTTTGAATCGCTTTTGACCACAGTTATCACAAAAATTAACCGTTATGGTTGTGGTACAATTGGGACATAATTGATCCATCTGAAAAGATTTGAAAGAAAAATAATGATTTTCATTAAAAATAAAGAAAAAGACCAATATAACTTAAAAATCCCCTTCAAAACTGGTTAGATATTTTGAATGGAAATTGGTCTTTTGCAAATGTTGTTATGAAGTAAACCCAAGCTTAAACCTTCAATCTAAAATTTTGTTATAGCTGCATGAATGAAGCGAATCGTTTAGGAGTCATGATTCAAGGAATCAATTACCAATTAGAAGATTTAGAAAAAGACATTTGGATACGTTTATTGAATGGCGCATTAAAAAGTAGAGAAGCCTTTCATACCACAAGTATTGCTACCATTGCAGATGGCGCAATCAGTCAACGAACTGTTGTGCTTAGAAAAGTATTACCGGCTGCAAAACAATTATTCTTTCATACAGATACGCGAAGTCATAAATGGTTAGAACTAGCAAAAAATAACAATATTAGTGCGCTTTTTTATGACGCCCCTGCAAGATTACAATTGAGAATTCAAGGGAAAGCTGTACTCCATCAAAATGATGCTATTGCGGAAACCGCATGGCAAACAACAAGGCTTTCCAGCAGAAGGTGTTATTTAACTATGGCACCCCCCTCAAGCGTGTCAGACCAACCAACCAGTGGCTTAACTCCCGAAATTGAACAAGAACAATTTACGCTAGATGAAAGTGAAATGGGCAAACAAAACTTTGGTGTAGTTGCTATAAATGTAGGCTCGATTGATTGGCTTTGGTTGCACCATGCAGGCCACAGGAGAGCACACTTTAATTACCAAACCAATACCTTTCAATGGTTAATTCCCTAAGGTTGTTAAGGTACTAAGACATCTATTTGACTTGCCAATTGAAAGTCTAAACTCGTCAATCCGCCGGCATCATGCGTACTCAGGGTAATGGTAACTTGATTATATACATTTTGCCAATTAGGATGGTGATTTAATTTTTCGGCTAAGATGGCCACAGCAGTCATAAATGAGAATGCTTGTACAAAATTATCAAACTGAAAACTTCTTGAAATACTGTCACCAGTCAATTGCCATGCTGCATGAATTGACCTTAATTGATGATTAACTGCTTCACTACTTAATTGATGGATCATACTATTGGATTAATTAATTGGCTTGAGCATTATCATAATAGGTATAATCTTTAGTAATCAAGCCATTTTCAAAAGTAAATATGGTACAGATAGGCAGTTTAAATGTACTACCATCCTTAGCGGTTCCAGTGGATATAAACTCCACAATCACCTGTTGATTCCCTGAATGATATATTTGTAAAACAGAATCTTTTACATTAGGGAACATGGATGCCAATCCTGTGTATTTTTCAATAATTTCTGGCCTCGTTTGTTTAACGATGTCTTTGCCTAAAGAAGGATCTTTAAATTCTGCAATAAGTGAATACATTTCAGCCATCTTTTGCCAATCATGGTTATTGAAATGTTGAAAATATTGTTGCACTAATTTTTCATTTGCCGCTTCGTTATCCACTTTGTCTGCAACGAAAGTGCAAGAAAAAAATGCACAAATCATCATTGAAATAAACCAAACAGATTTCATACTAATCGTTTTATTGCTTTAAATTATATGGAATATAGTTCTCCCAACGCCATGGTGTAAAGGTATCGCCGATAGCAAAAGCAAGCAACTCTTTAAAGATACTTTCGCCTGTATCCGTATTTGTCATAATGACAATACCAATTTGTTTGTCTGGGAAACAAATTGAATAATGGCCCCAACCATCATCATGCCCTTCTTTAAAGAAAGCCCTCCCATAAGGTGTTTTAAACACCCCAACCCCTAAACCATAACCTAGTTCAATTGCGTCATTTTCAGTACCATCAACTAGTGATTGTGGCCCAAACTGAGCCATAGACCGTATGCGAATTTGAGGGGCAACCATGGTATCAAAACTTTGTTTTGATAAATCCTTACTACTCATTAAGGCAGCAAAAAAAGCAGAATAATCCGCTAATGTTGTGCTCATTGAGCCACCAGCACTGGCTTCTTTCCAACGCATTAATTCATAAGGCATGCCATTTGCATTGTGGCCAAACGCTTTGTTTTGTTCAAATACAGGTTGCCATATATGACTGGTACTGGTTAAATTCAATGGCGTGCAAACCCTTTGTTTTACAATTGTTTCATAATCAGTTCCAGTTAATTGTTCAATCACAAATTGAAGCAAATACAACCCCTCTCCAGAATAACTATACCGACTGCCTGGTTCAAATTTAATTTTCAGTTTTTTATCAGCTTCAAACCATCTCCAATTTGGAAATCCAGTTGTATGCGTCAAACACATGCGGGCAGTAATTTTCTTATATCGTTCATCTGATTGTAAATCTTGATACCCTCTACGCCAACCAGGAATCTGATAAGCAGGCAATGGTTGTTTTAAATAATTTACCAAGGGTTTATCTAATTCAAACAACCCCTCTTGAATCAATTGCATAGCAATGTAAGCAAACACCGCTTTAGCAAAAGAAGCACCATAAAGTACGGTATTAGGTGTTAATGGCAATTGCTTTTGAACATCAGCCCAACCAAATGTTTTGGAGTAAATAGGCTTATTTACGTTAAATACGGATATTGCCATTCCAGACACATTGGCTACGCGCATGAGTGAATCAATTTTTTGGTCTAATGCTGTTTCAGATACTTCTGTGCCATCAATTTTTGAAATGACTGCAGGCTTTTGCTCACTTTTAAAAAGCTGAATGGTATAATCTAACAATGATTGATTTCCAACAGCACCATGACCAGGTACAACTGTTTGAACATTTGTCAGCCTTTGCTTGATATTTGCAACAGTATTGGACCATGATTTTACATTCGCATCGCCAAGATATCCTTTTGTTGCCCCTAATTCTTTAATCAAGCAACCCCCAAAAAGGACTTGGTCCTTTGCAAAATAACCTACTACATTATCTTTTGTATGCCCTTCACCAAAATAGCGCACCCAAACTGCTTGATTGCCCAACTTTATTTGCAAAGAATCAGTAAACCCTTTTTGAGGAAGTGTATAGTCGTTTGCTTTTGCTAATTGAATTGTTTTAAAGTTTGCAAAAGATGGGATGCGCTGCTGATGAAACGCTTTTAATCCCCCCAAACAATCGTCATGAAAATGCGTAGGCACTATACCAACTATATTACACTTTAACGATTGCTTGACCCATTGAATTAACTCGTTTGAGGCCGAATCATTCGTAGGTGTATCAAAAATAACTGCTTGCCCCTCATTGCGCACCACGAGACCATTACATGGAACGTTTCCAAAATCATTGGTTTGCAAATAAGATACATGTACATATGTGTTAGGTGAAATTTGTTGAATAAACAGTTTTGAAGAAGTATAGCGTGTTTTGGGTTTAAAAGGCTGAGCATTTAGGGTATTTGCACAAAAAAACAGGCATAAAAAGCAAGATAAAAGCCAACGACCGTTAATTAAATTCATTAGAATGCGTTAAATCTGTTGTTTAAAATAAAAATCTTTTGCGATAGATATTTCTATATATACAAGCAATAGTATTAAAAGCAATTCGACACTAAAATAAAGAATCCCCCAAGCTGGCATCGTTGAAAAAAAGTAAATCATAAAACTACAAGACAGTACCCCATAAAGTGAATTGGCAAGGCCAATCAAAGTGAGATAGATGTACCAAGATTCTTTTAAAAATAAAAAGCAAAGAATGGAATAACTGCAAAACAAAGTTGCAATAATGGTTAACAAGGATAAAGCATATAACGACATGCCAAATTGTGAGCCAAAATTTAACATGATCAAACAAAGGCTCAAAGTGGTTAACAATGCGCCAATACCATCTATTAAAAACATAGTTGATGGATTTTTGATCAGATATTGGATGGCTTTTTTAATGGCAATCATATTGTAATTTAATTCATTCTTTACTGACCATAAAGTCAAATTTTGAAATCAGCCCTTTATTTTAGAAACTCATTCATTTGCCTTGTACATAAATCGTAAATAATATTTATATTGTCCATTCAAAACTTGCTATATGAATATAACAACCGGTATTAAATTATCGCTGATGATGTTTCTGCAGTACTTCATTTGGAGTGCTTGGTATGTAACCATGGGAACTTATATGAGTGAGCCGCCACTTGGGGCTTCTGGTATTCAAATTGGGGCAACTTATGGTGCATTAGCCATTGCCACAATGATCTCTCCATTTTTCGTCGGTTTAATTGCAGATCGCTTTTTTGCAGCCCAAAAAATCATGGGGGTATTACATGTGATTGGTGCGGGTCTATTGTTTATGGCCACCAAAATCACCGATAACAATATTTTTTATTGGGTTATTTTATGTTATTCATTGGTATATATGCCTACAATTGCTTTAAGCAACAGTGTAGCATTTTCTCAAATGACTGATCCTGGCAAACAATTTCCTTGGATCAGGGTTTTTGGCACCATCGGTTGGATTGTTGCCGGTGTAATGATTGGTCAAATGGGGATTGAGAAATCTGCTGACACATTTTATATTGCTGCAGCCGTTTCTGGGGGATTAGGGCTGTTCAGTTTCATTTTACCTAATACACCACCGAAGGCACAAACCGCAGATGCGTCCTCCGCATTGGGAACCGAAGCTTTCGTACTGTTCAAAGACAAATCTTATTTGGTATTTTTTATTGCAGCTATTTTAATTTGTATTCCTTTGTCTTTTTACTATGGTTTTGCCAATCCTTTCTTAAATGAAATAGGCTTTCCAAATGCAGCGTCAAAAATGACATTGGGCCAAGTATCTGAAGCTGTCTTTATTTTAGCTATCCCATTGTTATTTAATAGAATTGGTGTCAAGAATATGTTGATTTTTGGTATGTTGGCATGGATTTTACGCTATGTATTCTTTGCGTATGGAAATGTTGGAGATGCAAATTGGATGTTGTATGCGGGCATTGTACTACATGGCATTTGTTATGATTTCTTTTTTGTAACTGGCTATATGTACACAGAGAAAAAAGCAGGTGAAAAAATTAAAAATGCCGCACAAGGCTTGTTCACTTTTGCCACTTATGGACTTGGTATGATGATTGGTACTGGCTATTCTGGTTATGTGGTAGATGGTGCTAAAACAGCTGAAGGGCATAATTGGTTGAGCATTTGGATGGTACCTGCCTATATTGCCGCAGCCGTTTTGGTATTCTTTATTATTTTCTTTAAAGAGAAAAAATCTATTGCAACCACTTAATTGTTTCATACAAATTTAATTTCCATGCAGCGAATTGCGATGTTAGGTTCAGGCTTTATTGGCCGATTTTATGCTGACTCTTTACAGGGTTATAGAAGCAGAGATACGATAGTGAGTATTTATTCAAGAAGAGCAGAAAGTGCTAAAAAGTTTGCAGAGGATTATCAGTGTCACCATTATACAACGGTCATGGAAGAAGCCATTGCACGTGAAGATGTAGACATTGTATGCATTGCACTTCCCAATAATTTACACGAAGAAGCGGTTATGCTTTGTTGTAAACATAAAAAAGCAGTCATGACCACTAAACCTTTGGGAAGGAATGCTGCCGAAGCCAAACGCATGTTAGAAGCCGTTGAAGCTGCGGGTATTTTTAATGGGTATTTAGAAGACCTTGTTTATACCCCCAAGTTTATTAAAGCGAATCAAAGTGTAAAAGAGGGTGCGTTGGGTAGAATCTTATGGGCCAAAAGTAGAGAAACACATCCTGGCCCGCACAGTGAATGGTTTTGGGATATTGAACAAGCTGGAGGAGGTTGTATTCTAGATTTAGGATGTCATTGTGTTGAAATCACACGCAGTTATATTGGAAAAGACATCAAACCAGTGGAAGTAATGTGTTGGGCAGACACCCAAGTAAAACCTATTGATGCAGAAGATCATGCAATTGGCTTGGTTAAATACGAGAATGGGGCAATTGGCCAATTTGAAGTGAGTTGGACTTTTCGTGGTGGACTTGATCTTAGAGATGAAGTCATGGGCACTGAAGGAACCATTTGGATCAATTCATTTTTAAGGACTGGATTTGATATGTTTACTACCGGTAAAGGCGGAGACTATATTGCAGAAAAAGCTGAAAGCAATAGCGGATGGTTGTTCCCAGTAGGTGATGAACTAAATGAATTAGGCTACAATCATATGTTCATGGACATGTTCAATGCGTTAGAAAAAGGTGAAGCGCCAAAAGAAACATTCTATGATGGGTATGTAGTAAATGCCATTTTAGATGCAGCCTATAAAAGTGCCAAGTCTAAAATATGGGAACCTGTTCAATTAGATATTTGGAGAGGGAAAACCGGATTAACCAAAGAATCCCATTTGGTATCTTATGATCAAGATCATTATTTAGTGAAGGAAGAAATCACCCACTATGGCGCTAAAAAACTAATCTTAAAACACAAAGTCACCGGTAAAATTACCGAACAGACATTGCAGTAATTTTTTCATTTGCCCATTGAAGAGCGGTAGTTAACTGCTCTTCTCGGGTTAAATGGCTATTGTCTAACACGATAGCATCTGCAGCTTTTCTTAATGGACTAAAGGTTCTGTTACTGTCTATTTCATCGCGCATCGCTAAATTGGCTTGCACTTCTTCTTTGGTAATACCAGGGTTTTTTGCAGACAATTCTAAATATCTTCTGGCCACTCGTATTGACGGATCTGCTGTTACAAAAATCTTCAATTCAGCTTGAGGAAATACAGTTGTACCAATATCTCTACCATCCATTACAATCCCTTTTTGTAAGCCCATTTGTTGTTGTTGGGCAACACCAAACTCACGCACATATTGATTGGCGGCCACATCGCTCACTAATTGACTGATGCGCATTTCGCGAATATCGTTTTCTACGTTTCGGCCATTTAACAATATATCACTACTACCGGTGCTTGCATTGTAATCAAATGCTAAATGAATCTTTGTCAATGCTGCTTTTACGGCGGCATCATCCAAATAATCAATGCCGTTTTCAATGAAATACAAAGTAATGGCCCGATACATGGCACCACTGTCAATGAATATATAATTAAGCGCCCTGGCCATTTGCTTAGCCAGGGTGCTTTTTCCACAAGATGAATAACCGTCTAGGGTAATAATAATTTTTTCCATAAATAGAACTTACCACAAAGGTAATTAAGAAGGCAATACCACTGTATCAACTACATGAATCACCCCATTGCTTTGGAACACATCGGCAATGGTTACAACAGACATCCCGCCTTTTTCATCAGTCAAAATCAATTTTTTACCTTTCATACTGGCTTTTAACACGCCACCAGCAACAGTCTTTAAAGTTGCTGTACCATTCCCTTCTTTAATTAAGGCAGCAATGGCTTTTGCATCAAATTTCCCAGCCACAACATGATAGGTCAAGATCTTTGTAAGTGTAGCTTTGTTTTCTGGTTTTACCAAAGTTTCTACTGTGCCAGCTGGCAATTTGCCAAATGCTGCATTGGTTGGTGCAAAAACGGTAAAAGGTCCAGCACTTTGTAAAGTTTCTACTAAACCTGCTGCCTTCACTGCTGCTACCAATGTAGTATGATCAGCTGAATTAACTGCATTAGCTACGATGTTCTTAGAAGGATACATTGCTGCACCACCCACTTCAACTGTTTTCTCTTTCATTTGAGCTGAAGCAGTCATCACTAATAATGCAGATGCCATTGCCATAAAAATTTTTTTCATAAATCTGTTTTAAATTGATTGTTTAATTTTTTTACAGATTCATATACGAGGACCAATTCAATATGGTTTGTTAAGGAAAATAAAAAAGATTAGGATAATCTGAAATGATGCCATCTACACCCAAAGACCTGAGTTGTTGCATCACTGACAAATCATTAACAGTCCAAGGGATGAGGCGCATCCGCTTCTTTTTGCAATAAGCCACCATGTCTTTAGTTACCAAGCTATAATGAGGACTATAAGCAGCAGGCACAAAACCTAGTTGTGTGATTTGATCGTCTATGGTTAATGCATTATCCCCTTCAATGAGTAATACAGTTGGAATACTTGGATAGGCTTCATGCAAATACTGAAGCGTTCTAATATCAAATGACTGCACAGTTACGCGATCATTTATTTTTTTCTGATTGATTACAGCCACTAACAAATCCACAAAAACTTTTGGACTAGGATGACTGATTAAATCAGTTGAGGCACTAGATTTCGTTTCTATATTATATCTAGGCAAGGGCTTATTTTTAGATAATGCATAGGCATCAGCGTTGCTGATAACATCCAACAATAAGGGTTTGGTGGCGGCCATTTTTTGTTGTTGCGGAAAACGAGGATTACCTCTTAACCCTACATCAAACCGCTGTGTTGCAGCATAACTCATCTGATAAATATTGAGGCTCATCGCTTCTGCTTTGCTTACAAAACTGCCATCTGGCTTAGTGGTTATTTCATGATTAAAAAAGGGTTCGTGACTTAAAATGACTTGTTGATCAGCAGTAATTACTGCATCCATTTCTAAAGTAACTGCACCCAAATCAATGGCTTTGTACATGGCTGCTATTGTATTCTCAGGCACCAATCCTCGCGCACCACGATGTCCCTGCCAATCAAAACCATTCACTAAATTAGGTTGATTCATTTTTGTACTCTTACAGCTGTATACAAATAAAATACAGCCAATGATCAATAGGTTTTTCATAATTGATTAGGGTTTATTCAATCGCAATATCATTTCTTTTGCTGCTAATTGATCTTCAAGGGTACCATTGAATAAGTTTTGGATGATCTTATCTTGAATGTCAACTGATTTATTTTGGCTCCATTTAAACACATGTTTCAAATCAGTTACTTTAATTTCAAAAGCAACAATCGCTTTCATATTCGACTGTATATACGCTTCAGACATCTGTTGAAACTGCGCTGGTGAAGCTGGATCTTTTTCATATTTAGCGGTTAACTTTTCCAGCAAATGATATAAATCCTGATCGTTCAAAAATTGAATCTCGCCTGTTGCATGAACTGTAGAATAATTCCAAGTACTCGCGGTATTCTGAGGTTCATACATTTTTGCGCTTATATAAGTATGTGGACCATTAAAAATGGCCAAGACCTTATTATGATCAGCAAAAGCTAGTGTATGCAATTGCTTTCGCATGATATGCCCTTTTAAGTACACTGTATCATGTCGTTGTTCTACCAAAAGCGGCACATGAGTGGCTACCGGAAATCCATCCATCCCAATACCACAAATTGTGGCAAAGGAATGGTCTTCCATAAATGCCAAAAGATCAGCATAAGATCCACTTGAAAAATGATTGGTCTGGTACATAATCAATCAAAAATACGAGAAATGCAAAGGGCAATGGCGATAAAAGGCTATAAACTTACTACAATAGCTGCATTCACCATATTGACCTCTGTCGTGTGTTCATTATTCGACTTGAAAAAAATCGCATCCTTACTTTGGAGTTGTTTAAGCTCGAATCTACAAAGGATTGATTGAGAGAATTGGTAATCCAAATTAAATGACCAGCTTCTAACGTTGAATCCATTGGGTGTGCCTGTTGGAATCATTACGCCGGTTTTATCATGGTATGTTTCTGATCTTAAAGCCATTTTTAACTGTTGATTAATGGCGTATTGTGCCATGATTACAGGAGTATGCCAAACTTGTGTTTGCTGGGTGACCGAATTTTTTTGCCATCCAATATCAAACCCTAAAATTAACCCAACCTGATTTGTCCACTGATACATGGCATAGAAATTATGAAACAATCGGGTGATGCCGGTACTATTGGCGTAAGGCTGGCCAATAAATGAGCTGCTATTGACCGTCCATTTCTTGTTTGGTTTAAATTGTATTTGATGCCCAAAAGATGGCTTGGTATTTCCTTTAACCATCGCAATACTTTGCCAACCAGTTAACAATAATGTACTGAACAGCCATTGTTCATTCGGTGAGGTATACACTAGTTTAACCCCTGTTTCAAAATAAGGAGAATTATCTGCTGCAATGCTTCTGGTTAATGTCCAACAATCTTTACCTATAGCGCTTTCAAATCCAATATGCGATGGGAAGACGCCTATATCTACCCAAAGATTTAATTGGTTAATCGGCTTTACCCCAATATTGGCTTCTAAAATATGCTTACTGATGCCAGTTTCTGATGCATAATTCGCACGCATATAGCTGCCCAAGGCCAATGCAAGATTAGATCTAAACCTTGGACGATTTATTTGACCTTTGATATAAGCCAAGTTTACACTGGGTCGTTTATTTTGATCGTGGCTATAAACAAAAGCAGCATTGGTATTAGTGGTTGGCCCGTTTGAGTTATGCTGGTAATACAATTCAGCATATCCACTCCATTGAATCAATGGGGTCTTTTGCAGTTGCACAGTTGTATCAGTTATTTGAGCATACAATTGGGTAACAGAACAAAACACAGCTATCGAAACTAGCCGCTTCATTTATTCTACTTCAATTAATGAAGTTTGAGGTAGGTTGGCATTACGCATGGCAATATTGCGCACAGTTTGTGCCGTAAATTGTCTGAATGCTTCTTTGGTTAACTCATCATTGCCAACCATGGCCGGAACGCCATCATCCCCACCCTCTCTGATCGTTTGTACCAAAGGAATTTGGCCTAAGAAGGACAAATCGTATTCTTCAGCCAGTTTCTTCCCTCCTTCTTTTCCAAATAAATAGTATTTGTTATTGGGTAATTCAGCAGGGGTAAAATAAGCCATATTTTCAACTAAGCCGATGATGGGCACATTGATCTGTGCTTGTCCAAACATCGCAATCCCCTTTTTAGCATCTGCCAAGGCAACGTTTTGTGGCGTAGTGACAATAACGGCCCCAGTTACTGGAACGGTCTGCATTAATGTCAAATGTATATCGCCTGTTCCAGGAGGCATATCAATAACTAAATAATCTAATTCACCCCAATCTACTTCTGTTACAAACTGTCTGATGGCCGAACTAGCCATTGGACCTCTCCAAACCACTGCATTTTTTTCATCAACCAATAATCCAATACTCATCAGCTTGATGCCAAATTTGTCTAATGGCACAATCATGCCCTTTCCATTCACTTCTTTCATCATTGGTCTAGCACCACGGACTCCAAACATGATGGGCACACTTGGTCCATAAATATCTGCGTCCATTAATCCAACAGTAGCGCCTCCTTCAGCCAGTGCTAAAGCAAGGTTTGCAGAAATGGTACTTTTTCCAACACCGCCCTTGCCACTCACTACAGCAATAATATTTTTTACGCCACCCAATACTTTTTGGTCATCCTTACGGGTGGAAGTTGTATTAGCAGTGAAATTGACAGTAACCTGCGCATTTTTATTCACCAATAGTTTTATGGCATTTTCACTAGCTCTGCTCATCAAATCTTTCATTGGACAGGCTGGTGTGGTTAAAACAATGGTAAAGCTCACCGCATCTCCATTAATCACGATATCCTTAACCATATTTAACGTCACCAAATCTTTGCCCAAATCTGGCTCCTGAACATTACTCAATGCTTTTAAAACTGCTTCCGTTGTCATCGTTGCTGAAGTTTTTGTTAAAATACCCTTTGAATTGCAAAGTTAACAACCTAGGACTTTACTTTGTTATGAAATACGGAGAACAAAGCAAATTAGTACCTTTGCTCCCGATAAACCGCAAATGCCTTTATGATTAAACACTTTACGCGAATTTTGATGGTATTGGTGGTATTAGGCCTCATGCAAAAGGCAAATGCGCAACAAAACAACCCCTATCGCGACTCAATTGTACAACTGTATGGGGTGGTCATGACTGCAGATAGTTTAAGGGGTATTCCTTCAGCGTCTGTAATTGTTGAAGGTAAAGGACGCGGAACAATAACTTCCTATGATGGGGTTTTCTCAATTGCGGTGATGAAAGGTGATCGCATCACTTTTAGCAGTGTTGGATTTAAAAATAACAGCATTCAGATTCCGCTAAATCTTGCCAACAATCAATACAGTGTGATTCAGTTATTGGTGAGTGATACCGCTTATTTGCCCGCAACCATTTTAAAGCCAAGACCCACCAGAGAACAATTTGAGCGTGACTTTTTAAACAATCGTTTCCCTGATGATGCTTATGAAATTGCTCGTAAAAATACGGATGAAGCCACTCGAAGAATTTTGCTAAACAGTTTACCAGCAGATGGTCGTGAAGCAGTTAATTTTCAGTTAAGACAACAAGCCAATAAATATTATTATGCTGGCCAGTTACCGCCAATGAATATTATGAACCCTGCTGCATGGCAAGATTTTATTACAGCTTGGAAAAGAGGTGATTTCAAAAGAAAAAAATAATTACAATGTCAATTATAAATGTAACAGTGATTGGTGCAGGTACAATGGGTAATGGAATTGC